>JANXTP010000214.1 GCA_025352345.1 Burkholderiales bacterium
CTCGATCCCCGACTTCCGCGGCGATCGCGAACAGCTGATCCAGGCGGTGCTCAACATCGCCCACAACGCCGCACAGGCGCTGGCCGAGCAGGTGGCCAGCGGTGACGCGCAGATCGTGCTGCGCACGCGCATCGCCCGACAGGTCACGCTGGGCAAACAACGGTACCGATTGGCACTGGAATTGCATATCCAGGACAACGGCCCAGGCATCGCGGAATCCATCCGTGATCGCATCTTCTATCCGCTGGTCTCGGGGCGAGAAGGTGGCTCCGGGCTGGGATTGACGTTGGCGCAGACATTCGTGCAGCAGCACCAGGGAACGATCGAGTGTGAAAGCGAACCCGGAAGAACCAAGTTCAAGATCGTGATTCCGCTGCCCTGAGATCTTTTCCGTGCACCGCAGCGCGTGGGTGCGTCCCATCGAAGAGGCAGTGAATGAAACCCATCTGGATCGTTGACGACGACCAATCCATCCGCTTCGTGCTTGAAAAGGCGCTGGCGCGCGAAGACCTGGCGGTGCGCAGTTTCACCAACCCGCGCGACGTGCTGATCGCGCTGGAAGACGACGTGCCGCAGGTGCTGGTGTCTGACATCCGGATGCCGGGTGGTTCGGGCATCGACCTGCTGGCCAAGGTCAAGCAGAAACACCCGGAACTGCAGGTCATCATCATGACCGCGTATTCCGATCTCGACAGCGCGGTCAGCGCCTTCCAGGGCGGCGCTTTCGAGTACCTGCCCAAGCCCTTCGACGTGCCGAAAGCGGTCGAGCTGATCCGCCGCGCGCTCGATGAAAGCATGCGCGAAGCGGTACGCGACGAACGGCTCTCCGAGATGCCGGAGATGCTTGGTCAGGCGCCGGCAATGCAGGATGTCTTCCGCGCGATCGGCCGCCTGAGCCAGAGCATCGTCACCGTGCTGATCACCGGTGAATCGGGGTCGGGCAAGGAACTGGTCGCGCAGGCGCTGCACAAGCACAGTCCGCGCGCCAGTGGCCCATTCGTCGCGATCAACACCGCAGCGATCCCGAAGGATCTGCTGGAGTCCGAATTGTTCGGCCACGAGCGAGGCGCCTTCACCGGCGCCCAAACCACGCGACGCGGTCGCTTCGAGCAGGCCGATGGCGGCACGCTGTTCCTTGACGAGATCGGCGACATGCCTTTCGACCTGCAGACGCGGCTGCTGCGGGTACTCAGCGACGGCCAGTTCTACCGCGTCGGTGGTCACAACCCGATGCGCAGCAATGTCCGCGTGATCGCCGCCACCCACCAGAACCTTGAGGACCGGGTCAAGCTGGGCATCTTCCGTGAAGATTTATTCCACCGGCTCAATGTCATCCGGCTGCGGTTGCCGGCGCTGCGCGAGCGCCAGGAAGACGTGCCCGCGCTGGCCCGCTTCTTTTTGCAGAAAAGCGCCAAGGACCTGGGTGTCGAAGCCAAGCGCATCACCGAGGCCGCCCTGTCGCGCATGGTGCAGTTCGACTTCCCCGGCAACGTCCGCCAGCTGGAGAACATTTGCCACTGGTTGACGGTGATGGCGCCAGCTCAATCGATTGAGCCGAAGGACCTGCCGCCAGAGTTGCAGTCGTTTTCGCCTCAGGCAGCATCAGTGCCGGCTCCAGCAGCACCACTGTCCGCGGTGGTTGTGCCGCCAGCGTCCGTGCCGATGCCGGGGGCGCACGATGCAGTTGCTGCGGCAGACATCGCGCACGACGTCAGCGGTCCGCACGCCGCACTGACTGACCTTCATGCCGAGCCAGTGCCAGGTCCGGACACATCGCCCTCGCGCTGGCTGGTCGACCTGGAGCGTGAATCGCGCAGCCTGTTGCTGTCGGGCGAACCGCAGGTCTGGGACATCCTGACCCGCAAGTTCGAGGCGCAGCTGATCCACACCGCGCTCGATCTGACCCGTGGTCGCCGCATCGAGGCTGCTCAAAAGCTCGGCATCGGCCGCAACACGATCACCCGCAAGATCCAGGAGCTCGGACTCGACGATTGAAAGGGCGAGAAGCTCTTTCGGTCGATCAGGTCGACTCGCTCAAGGCCATCCACACTGGCGCGTGGTCGCTGGGCCGTTCGTTCTTGCGTGGCAGCTTGTCGATGGCGCAGGCGGTGACCTGTGATTTCAGCGCTTCGCTGACCAGAATGTGGTCGATTCGCAGCCCCTGGTTCTTGCGGAACGCGAGCATCCGGTAATCCCACCAGCTCCAACTCTTGGGCGGCTGTTCGAACAGCCGAAACGCATCGTGCAGGCCGAGCGCCAGCAGTTTCTGAAAGTGCGCGCGTTCTTGCGGCGTGCACAGCACCTGGCCGACCCAGGCGGCCGGGTCGTGCACATCCCGGTCTTCGGGTGCGATGTTGAAATCGCCGACCAGCACCAGCTTCGCGTGCGTTTGCAGCTCATGCTGCAGCCACGCGTGCAGCCCAGCCAGCCATGCCATCTTGTACTGAAACTTGTCGCTGTCGGGCGCCTGCCCATTCGGGATGTAGGCGCCGATCACCCGCACGTCGCGCAGCGTGGCGGTGATCACGCGGGCCTGCTCGTCGGCATGGCCGGGGATGTTCTTGACCACCGCCTCGACCGGCTCGCGCGTTAGCAGCGCGACGCCGTTGTAGGTCTTCTGCCCGAACCACTGCGATTGGTAGCCGATGGCCGCCAGTTCGGCGTGTGGAAACTTGTCATCGGTGAGCTTGGTTTCCTGCAGGCACAGCGCATCGGGCTGATGCGCGGACAACCAGTCCAGCACTTGCGGCAGGCGCACGGCGAGGGAGTTGACGTTCCAGGTCGCGAGTTTCAAGGCATCCCCGATGTGTCGCCCCGGCAGCGCGGCAGCGACATTGTGCCTCGCACCGCAGGGGGCTTCGACCTCAGCGCCGCACGCTGGGCTTCGATCGGGCGCCAGCGCCCAGGCTGGCCGCAATGAGCCCTGCGGTCAGCGTTACCAGCCAGCAAAAATAGACCCACAGCAAGAAGACAGGAAACACCGCGAAGGTGCCGTAGATGGCCTTGTAGGTGGGGATCTTCAGCACATACGCTGCGAAGCCGCGTTTGCCCAGCTCAAGCGACGCGCTGGCGATCAAACCACCGACCATCGCGTCGCGCCAGCGCACCCTGGTGTTCGGCAGGTAACGGAACAGGCTGGTCAGGCCCACCCAGTTCAGCGCTGCCGGACCCAGGCCCAGCACGAACGTGGCCGAGGCCGGCACCGGACCCAGCACCCCCATCGACAACCCCAGCAGGTACGACGATGCCCACAGGCTCGTGCCCAGCATGGGCGGCCCAACGATCAGCGCCAGCAGGTACAGACACGCGCGCTTGAGCAGCGGGCGATTACGCTTGACTTGCCAGATCTGGTTGAAAGCGTTTTCCACCGTGAACAACATCGCGATGGCGGCCACCAGCAAGAACGGCGCCCCGATCCATGTCAGACCGCTGGCCTTGGCGGCAAATTGATGCAGGTATTGGATGACCGTGCGCGCGATGTCTGGCGGAAGCATGCTGGCCAGCAGATCCGTTTCGAGCCTGGCTTCGAAGCGGCTGAACGCTGGAAACCTGGAGAGCAGGCCGAAGCTCACGGCAAGAAAGGGCACGACGGACAGCAGGGTCGTGAACGTCAGGCTGCCGGCCACCTGGGGCAGGCGTTCCTGCCGCGCGCGGCGGATCTTGTGGATCAGTCTGTACATGGGGTTGCGGGTGTGGGTGGCGGCGATCGACCAATGCCTTTTCGCCTACAGCACCTCAGGGCGCTTGCCGACGCTGGCGGTTCGGCCGGTGCAGGACGATCTGCATGCGGCCGGTATTGTTGTCCGCCGCTGATCAAGGACTGAGATGACACCTGCGTCTGTAACCCACGTGATGCCGGACAGCCTGGTCCTGTTCGGGCACTGGACCGCCAGCGGCATGGAGGGCATAGGACGCCAGATCGCTGGCCTGCAAGGTGCCACGGCGACCGTCGACGGCCGTGGCATCGAGGCCCTGGACACCGCCGGAGCCTGGATGCTGCAGCGCTTGCTGATGCGACTGCGGGGCGAAGGCGTGGACGTTCCTGCCGTGTGCGGCCTGCCTCCCGCGTTCGCTCGGCTGCTCGATCTGGTGGCACAGCGCATGGTCGCGCAGACGGCGCTGCCGGCCGTCGCTGCGCCGGCTCAGCCGTCGGCGATGGCGCGCCTGGGGCAATCCAGCGCGGCGGTGTTCAGCGAGGCCCAGGCGCTGCTCGCCTTCATCGGCAAGGTGAGCCTCGCAGCGGCCGGCTGTATCGCGCATCCCGGGCGCATCCGCTGGCGGCCGATCGTCTACAACATCCGCAGCGCCGGGGTTGACGCGCTGCTTATCGTTGGCCTGCTGTCCTTTCTGCTCGGCGTGGTCGTGGCCTACCAGGGTGGCGATCAGCTGAAGCCCTACGGTGCCAACATCTACATCGCTGACCTGCTCGGGCTGTCGATGCTGCGCGAGTTCGCACCGCTGATCACCGCGATCATCATTGCGGGGCGATCCGGCTCTGCCTATGCCGCGCAGATCGGCACGATGTCGGTCACCGAGGAGATCGACGCGATGCGCACGCTGGGCATCCCGCCGCTCGAAATGCTGGTGCTGCCGAAGATCGCGGCGCTGCTGATCGCGCTGCCGCTGCTCACCGTGTTTGCTGATGCCCTCGGCGTGCTGGGCGGCATGTGCATGGCGAGCGTGCAGCTGGGCGTCAGCTTCGTCGAATTCGCTGATCGCTTCGGCAAGGCCGTCAGCCCGACCACCTTGCTGGTCGGCGTCGGCAAGGCGCCGGCCTTCGCGGCCGTCATCGTCGTGGTCGGCTGTTTCCAGGGCTTGCGCACCCACGGCGGCGCCGACAGCGTGGGCCGGCAGACCACGCGCAGCGTCGTGCAGGCGATCTTCCTGGTGATCATCACCGACGCGCTGTTCTCGATCGCCTTCAGTGCGCTGCACCTCTGAGACCACGGAACAAGAGATGGGCGACAGCGTCATCGAGATGAAACAGGTCACGACACGCTTTGGCGATCACGTCGTGCATGCAGGCATCGACCTGGAGGTGCGGCGTGCCGAGGTGTTCGCGCTGATCGGTGGCAGTGGTTCCGGCAAGTCGACGCTGCTGCGCGAGATGATCCTGCTGCAACGCCCCGATGCCGGCGCGATCCGCGTGCTCGGCATCGACCTGATGGGCATCGACGACGCCAATGCGCAGTCCCTGCGCCAGCGCTGGGGCGTGCTGTTCCAGCATGGCGGGCTGTTCGGCTCGCTGACGGTGCTGGAGAACGTCGGCCTGCCTCTGCGCGAGCACACCATGCTCGACGACGCCCTGATTGATGAAATTGCCGCCTGGAAGATCGAGATGGCGGGCCTCGCACCCGAGGTCGGCGCGCAGTACCCATCGGAGCTCAGCGGCGGCATGCTCAAGCGCGCCTCGCTGGCCCGCGCACTGGCGCTCGACCCCGAGCTGCTGTTCCTCGACGAGCCCACCGCCGGGCTCGACCCGATCAGCGCCGGCAGCTTCGACGAACTGGTGCTGACGCTGCGCGATCTGTTCGGCCTGACCATCGTGATGGTCACCCATGACCTCGACCTGCTGTGGCGCGTGGCCGACCGCGTTGCGGTGCTGGGCGATGGCGTGGTGCAGGGCGTGGGTTCGATGGCCGAGTTGTCAAAGATGGATAACCCGTCGATACGACCGTACTTCGATGGCGCGCGGGGCAGGGCGGCCCAGTCGGATCTCGCGGCGCGCGTCGATGAACAACACCTCAAGGAGCTCACATCGAAACCAAGGTGAACCACACGCTGGTCGGCGCCTTCGTGCTGTTGCTGGTCACCGCGTTGATCGCCGGCGCCCTGTGGCTGGCCTCTGGCGGCGCCTTGCGCAAGCAGTACGACCTGTACCTGGCGATCGAGGACGAGTCGGTCGCCGGGCTGAACCTGAACGCGCCGGTCAAGTACAACGGCGTCGAAATCGGCAAGGTGCGCCTCATTGCGCTCGACCGCGCGAACCCGGAGCGGGTGCGGTTGGTGCTCGCCATCGAGCGCGGCACGCCGATCAAGGAAGACACGGTGGCGGTGTTGAAGACCCAAGGGCTCACTGGCATCGCCTATGTCGAGCTGGGTGGCAGCACCACGGCGTCGCCGCCGTTGCAGGTCAGCGAAGGGGAGACCTACCCGATCATCCACACCAAGCCCTCGCTGAGCACCCGGCTGGAAAACGTGCTGACCACCGTGCTGGCCAAGCTCGACAGCACCTCGAGCAACATCGATGCGATCCTCAGCGATGCGAACCGCGAGGCCTTCAGCCGCACGCTCGCCAACCTGGCGGCGGTGTCGGATTCGATCGCGGCGCGACGCGACAGCATCGACAGCGGCATCGCCAATGCCTCGCGCACCTTTGACCACACCGCGCGCGCCACCGCCCAGCTCGGCCCGCTGATCGAGCGCGTCGGCCGCAGCGCCGAGTCGGTGGAGAAGCTCGGTGATGCCGCTGCGCAGGCGAGCCAGCGGGCCGGCGAGACCGTCGATGCGGTCGGCGCCGATGTGCAGCGCTTCACCGCGCAGACGCTGCCGGAACTGCAGCGCCTGCTGGGCGAACTGAGCGTGCTGTCGGCCTCGCTGCGGCGCCTCAGCGAGCAGACCGAACGCAACCCGTCGGGCTTGTTGGTCGGCCGCAGCCCGGTGCCACCCGGACCTGGTGAAACATCGGCGGAGGGCACGCCGCCGTCATCGACCCGAAAGATTGCGCCATGAAAACAAAGTGTGTTCGATCGCTGACCACCTCAGCAACGGTACTGCTGTTGCTAGGCACCACTGGCTGCGCCGGCCTGCTGCCGAAGCCACCTGTCGCGCCAACGGTCTACACGCTGGACGATGCGCCTAGCGCCGACGCTGCATCCACACACCGTTCGCCCGAAGCGACTGGCGCACGCCCGACGCTGGCGGTGCATGTGCCGCAGGCGGCTGCGGGTTACGACAGCACGCGCATCGTTTACACCCGTGAGGCACAACGGCTCGACACCTATGCCAACAGCGTCTGGATCGACACACCCGCGCAGATGCTGACGCCGATGATGGTGGCTGCGATCGAATCGGCGGGTGCGTTCCCGGCGGTCGTCAGCACGCCCAGCGCAGCCCGTGCCGACGTAGAGCTGGACACGCAGATCTTACGTTTGCAGCAGGACTTCAGCGGCACGCCGAGCCGAGTAAGGTTCACGTTGCGCGCGAGCCTGATCGACGGCACGACGCGCCGGGTGCTGGCCAGCGAGCAGTTCGATGCGGTGGCCGACAGCTCCAGTGGAGATGCACGAGGTGGCGTGGTCGCAGCGCATGCGGCCGTGCGCAGTGTGCTGATCCAACTGGCCGCCTTGTGCAGCGATGCCGAAGCGCGCTGGAATGCGGCGAACCACGACACAAAGGCCGAACGCAAGAGCGTTCGGCCTTGAAGATGAATGCCGCTGTGACCAGCGGCAACCGCCTTACTTTGCTTTCTTGATGCGCGAGATCTTCGTGCCTTCGATGCTCAGGCTGGCCATCAGGCCCGCCTGGTCGAAGATGAAGGCGTAGGCGTCATCCTTCAGCGTCGATGACGACAGGTTCTTGGCCAGGCCTTCGCTGGCCACCACCACCGTCGGACCGACGCCGATTTCCCAGCCCTTGGTGTCATCGATGTATTTCACAGCCTTCGGGCTCATCAGGAACACCACATAGCCGTAAGACTCGGCACCAGCCTGCCAGCCCCAGGAGGCCGAGACCGAATTGAAGTAGCCGTTGAAGGCGCCGCCCTTGGTGAGCACGCCTTCACCGTAGCTGCCGCC
>JANXTP010000296.1 GCA_025352345.1 Burkholderiales bacterium
GGTTGCCGAGGTGCTGGCGCGCGCCTGCGGCGGTGGCGCTCTAGGTGCCGAACAGTTGGCCCTGTTTAAAGACGCACGTTACGCGACCCACGTCGCCGACCTGCAGGCACTGGTCAGAATGGCGCTGGCCAAGGGCATCAAGGTGGAACGCGTGGTGCGCGTGGCATGCCCGGCGCGCGGCACCCTGCTGGCGTCCAAACGGTTCGACGCCTACCTGTCGGTGCTGCAGTGGGGGCTGCAGCTGGCCGGGGTGCCGGTGGCGCCGCAACTGGTCGATTTTCTGCACGAGGTGGCGCTGCGCCGCGCCGATCCCAGCGTGTTGCCCGGCATCGAGGCGATGATGCCCGAGAGCGCCGTGGTGGAGTGGCTGAACACCGGCACCGAAAGCTTGCCCGGCGACCTGCGCGTAGTCGCGGGCGATCTGCAGGGCGACTCGATCGGATCCTGGGTCAAGACCTTGTTGTCCGACGCGTTCTATTGGACCGACAACGACCTGGTAGTGCAGACCCGCTCCATGTACGGTGGTGGCCCTCGGGCAACTGGCACCACCGTCCCCGGTGCACTTTTTTTGCTGGATCGCGGCGCCAAGGTCAGCCACTTCAACTACTTTGCCAACGACCGTACGGTGGCAGCCATCGCCAGCGCGCTGAAGGACAACGCGCCGGCCGACTTCGCCGCCATTGGGCCACTGTCCTGGGCCGGGGAGGATGCCAGTGGCACCCGTTCTGCCAAAGCGGTGGCGCGTTCGCGCGGGGGTCCTGGCGTCAACCGCGCGGACCTTCCGGTGGTATTCGTGTTGCCCGGCATTCTGGGCTCCAACCTGAAGCTCGACGGCAAACGCATCTGGCTCGGATTCCGCTTCGTCAACGGCCTCATGAAACTGGCCTGGAGCCCGGCCACCGCCGCGCGGGTATTGCCTGACGGCCCGATCGGCCTGAGTTACGACGATTTGATAGAGCGACTGGCCGACACCCACGAGGTGATCCCATTCGCCTACGACTGGCGTCGTCCGATCGAAGACGAAGCGCGCCGACTGGCGGCGGCCGTGGATGCCGAACTGGCGGTACGCGCCGCCAGCCAGAAACCAGTGCGGCTGCTGGCGCATTCGATGGGGGGCCTGGTGGCCCGCACCATGCAGCTTGAAAAACCCGAAACCTGGCAACGCATGATGGCCCGCGAAGGCGCTCGTCTCCTGATGCTCGGAACTCCGAATGGCGGCTCCTGGGCGCCGATGCAGACCCTGTCGGGCGACGACACCTTCGGCAACGCGCTGGTGGCTTTCGGGTCCCTGTTCAACAACGGCGGTGCACGCGCCATGATGGCCGGCATGCCCGGCTTCATCCAGTTGCAGGCGTCGCTGCTCGACCCGCGCCTGGGCCTGGACAAGGCCAGCACTTGGCAGAAACTGGCCGACGACGACATGGCCGCCCTGCGCGAACGCAGCATCTGGCACGACGTGTTATCACAACGCACGATCTACGAATGGGGTGCGCCGCCGCAGGTGGTGCTGGACCAGGCCGTAGCGCTGCGCCGGCGGCTCGATGCGCAGGTGGTGACGCTGGGCTCGGACACGCAAAAAATGCTACTGGTGGTAGGCCACGCCGCGTTCACGCCGGCCGGCTTCGTGATGGGGTCCGACGGACTGGAATACGACAACACGCCCGACGGCGGGGATGGCCGTGTCACGTTGGAGAGCGCCCTGCTGCCGGGCGTGCGTACCTGGAAGGTGGACGCCGAACACGGCAAGCTGCCCGATGTTTCGCAGGCGTTCGCTGCCTACACCGAACTGCTGGTGTCGGGGCAGACCAGTCTGCTGGAGGCATACGCTTCCCCGGCGCAGGCTCCGCGTTCGGCGGGTACGCGCGACTCCCCGGATGCAGGGCCTCGTACCACTATGGTGCGTAGCCGACCGTCGCACGGGGCGCATGGGTCACTGCCGCCCTCCAGCCCGGCCGACGTCCTAGGCCGGGAACAGGGCACGGGAGGCTCGCGCGTCGCCGGCAAGACTGCGGCGCTCACAATCTCGGTCTTCAATGGTGATGTGAAGTTCACGCGCCAGGCGCTGCTGGTGGGCCATTACCGGTCGATGATCCTGACCGGTGCTGAACGGATGGTGGACGGCCTGGTTAACAAGGGCATGAGCCGCGCACTCACCGCCGGTCTATACCCCGACGCGGTGGGCTCCAACTACATCTTCGGCAACCTGCGCAAAAACCCCGACAACCCGCTGGAGATGGCGCGTCCGATGGCTGCCATCGTGGCCGGACTCGGGGAAGAAGGCAAGCTGCGCCACGTGGACCTGATCTACTCGGTTCGTCAGGCGGTGCTGGCTTACGCGCAGCGTTTATCCGAACGCGA
>JANXTP010000331.1 GCA_025352345.1 Burkholderiales bacterium
CTGACGCAGGTCGAGGGCATCTCGCTGATGACGCACTTTTCCGATGCAGACCGTGCCGACGCGGCCAGCGGCATCGCCCACCAACTCGCCGTCTTCGAGGCGACGACCCGCGAGCTGCCCGGCGAGCGCTCGCTGTGCAACAGCGCGGCCACCTTGCGTTACGCCTCCGACGACGCCGCAGTGCGCGGCGACTGGGTGCGCCCGGGCATCGCGCTGTACGGCTCGGCGCCCGACTTCCCCGCGCGCCGCATCGCCGACTGGGAGCTGCAGCCGGCGATGACATTGCGCAGCGAATTGATCGCCACGCAGGACCTGCAGCCCGGCGAAACCGTGGGCTACAGCAGCCGCTACACCGCCACGCGGCCGATGCGCATCGGCGTCGTCGCCTGCGGCTACGCCGACGGCTACCCGCGCAGCGCGCCCAACGGCACGCCAATGCTGGTCGAGGGGGTGCGCTGCGAGATGGTCGGCCGCGTCTCGATGGACATGGTCACTGTCGATCTGACACCGGTCCCCGCCGCGCGTGTCGGCAGCGAGGTCACGCTGTGGGGACTCGGGCCGGGCGGGGCGGTGCTGCCGATCGACGAGGTCGCCCACGCCGCCGGCACCGTGGGCTACGAGCTGATGTGCGCGCTGGCGCTGCGCGTGCCCACGGTCGTCGCCGACTGAACCCACGCACCCTGCGACACCCTGAGAGAGCGCGATGCACCTGCCCAGCCACATGCTGACGATGACCGTGCTGATGACGCCGGACATGGCCAATTTCTCGGGCAATGTGCACGGCGGTACGATCCTGAAGCTGCTCGACCAGGCGGCTTACGCCTGTGCCAGCCGCTACGCCGGCACCTATGTGGTGACGCTGTCGGTGAACCGCGTGCTGTTCCTGCAACCGATCCATGTCGGCGAACTCGTGACCTTTCTGGCCAGCGTCAACCACACCGGCAAATCGTCGATGGAGGTCGGCGTCAAGGTGATTGCCGAGAACATCCGCACGCAGGTCGTGCGGCATGCCAACAGCTGCTTTCTGACGATGGTCGCGATGGGCGACGACGGGCGACCGACGGCAGCCCCACAGCGCGTGCCGACCACGCCCGACGAGGTGCGCCGCTTCGAGGCCGCGAAGATCCGCAGGCAGTTGCGCGCCGAGCTTGAGCAGCGCGAAGCCGCACTGCTGAAAGCGATGCCGTCGTCATCGCCTGGCGGCACCGCGTGAGACCCAGCGCACCGTGATCTCGTCGCGCTTCGTCGTGCCCGAACACGAGGTCGAAATCACCGCCATCCGCGCGCAGGGCGCCGGCGGCCAGAACGTCAACAAGGTGTCGAGCGCGGTGCACCTGCGTTACGACGTGCATGCCTCGTCCTTGCCCGATGACGTGAAGCAACGGCTGCTGGCGCTGCGCGACCAGCGCATCACCGCCGAGGGCGTGGTCGTCATCAAGGCGCAGACTTCGCGCAGCCAGGACGCCAACCGCGCCGACGCGCTGGCGCGGCTGCAGGAACTGGTCGACAGCGTCGCCACGCCGCCGCGCGTGCGCCGACCGACCGCGCCGACCTACGGCTCGAAGCAACGGCGGCTCGAAGGCAAGGGCATCCGCGCGCAGGTCAAAGCCTCGCGGGGCAAGGTCGGTCACGAGTGATGCGCTGGCAGCGGCCGGCTACAGTCGTCGCGTGAGCAAGCCCAAATCCCTGTACACCTGCACCGAATGCGGCGGCACCAGCCCGAAATGGCTGGGCAAGTGTCCGTCCTGTGAGGCCTGGAACACGCTGGTCGAGTCGGTCGCTGAATCCTCCGGGCCGAAGCACCGCTACCAATCGCTGGCTGGGGCGCTGCCGGTCGCCACGCTGGCCGACATCGAGGCGTCGGACGTCGACCGCCTGCCCACCGGCATCGACGAACTCGACCGCGTGCTCGGCGGCGGCATCGTCGCCGGTGGCGTGGTGCTGATCGGCGGCGATCCGGGCATCGGCAAATCGACGCTGTTGCTGCAGGCACTCGACGCGCTGTCGCGCAATGTGCGCACGCTGTACGTGACCGGCGAGGAGTCGGGTGCGCAGGTCGCGCTGCGCTCGCGGCGGCTGGGTCTGGGTGAAAGTGGCGGTGGCAGCACGACCGGTTCGCAGGTGCGGGTGATCGCCGAAATCCAGCTGGAAAAGATCGCCGCCACCATTGCCGCCGAGCAGCCGGTGGTGTGCGTGGTCGATTCGATCCAGACCGTTTACAGCGACCAGCTCACGTCGGCACCGGGCTCGGTGGCGCAGGTGCGCGAATGCGCCGCGCAGCTGACGCGCATCGCGAAGTCGAGTGGCATCACGATCGTGCTGGTCGGCCACGTGACCAAGGAAGGCGCGCTGGCCGGGCCGCGCGTGCTCGAACACATCGTCGACACGGTGCTGTATTTTGAGGGCGACACGCACAGCAGCTTCCGGCTGGTGCGAGCCATCAAGAACCGCTTCGGCGCCGTCAACGAGATCGGCGTCTTCGCGATGACCGAGCGCGGTCTGAAGGGGGTGGCGAATCCGAGCGCGATCTTTTTGTCGACGCATGGTGATCCGGTCGCGGGCTCCTGCGTGCTGGTCACCTTGGAAGGCACGCGGCCGCTGCTGGTCGAGATTCAGGCGCTGGTCGACAGCGGCGGGACCAGCCCGCGCCGGCTCAGCGTGGGGCTGGATCGGGATC
>JANXTP010000365.1 GCA_025352345.1 Burkholderiales bacterium
TGCCAGAGCCTTTGCCGTTCGCCTGTAGCCGCAGCGTGACAGCCAAATGGCTGGTGTTCAGGGCCTCTTTTTTGGTTACTTTTTTCTGGCCCCGCAGAAAAAAGTAACCCGCCCGCCGGGGCGGATTCCCGGCGCGGTCTCGCGCAGGCGCGGGACAATGTTGGTCGATGCATCTCCTGATCCCTCACGCCAGTGCCTTGTCCGACGCCAGCGCGCACACGCTGCGTGAGCTGAGCCTGCCGAACCTGGGCCAGTTGCTCTCGGTGCTGCAAGCCAGTCCGCCGGACATCGAGTACGAATACACGCTGTCGCCGCCGCATGAACGTGCGTTGGCCCATGCCCACGGCTGGCAAGGTGGCGATGGGCGCTGGCCCTGGGCGGCGCTGCAAGCGAAGGCCGACGGCATCGACACCGGCACGCAGCCCTGCGGCCTGCTGACGCCAGTGCACTGGCATGTCGGGCGCGAACACATCACGCTGGCCGACCCGGCCGCGCTGGCGCTGTCGGCCGACGAATCGCATGCGCTGTTCGATGCGGTGCAGCCGCTGTTCGACGACGACCGGTGCTCGTTGACCTGGGCTGCGCCGCTGCGCTGGTATCTGGTGCATGAGCACCTGGCCGACCTGCCCTGCGCGGCCATCGATCGGGTGATCGGGCGCAACGTCGATCTGTGGCTGCGTGGCGATCCGCAGGCGTCAAGCGAGCAACTGGCACACATGCGCTGGGTGCGGCGATTGCAGAACGAGGTGCAGATGCTGCTGCACCAGCACCCGGTCAACGACGCCCGCGAAGCGCGTGGCGCGCTGCCGGTCAATTCGTTCTGGTTGAGCGGTTGTGGGCCCGCGCAACTGGCAACCGCCAAGGTGACGGTCGACGACCGCTTGCGCGCGCCGTTGCTGGCCGAAGACTGGGCCGGCTGGGCCGATACCTGGCGCGCGCTCGATGCCGACGTGCTGGGGCCGCTGCTGTCACGCGCTGAGCACGGCGAACCGGTCTCGCTCACGCTGTGCGGTGAACGCGGCTGGCAGCGCCTCGACGCCGTTCCGCGCTCGCTGTGGCGGCGGCTGGGCGATCGATTCAAGCGCGTGGAACCTCACATGCTGCTGAGCACCTTGTGATGACGGCGCCAACGCTGACCTTGCGACCTGGGTCTCCGCGCAGCGCGTGGGTGCTCGAACAGGCCGGCGTACCGCCGCTACTGGCGCGGCTGTTCGCGGCGCGCGGCGTGCGCAGCATCGAAGAACTCGACGATGGCCTGGCGCGGCTGCTGCCGCCGTCTGACTTGCGGGGCGCAGCGACGGCGGCCACGCTGCTGGCCGATGCGCTGCGCGACCGGCTGCGGCTGTGCGTCGTCGCCGATTACGACTGCGACGGCGCCACGGCCTGCGCAGTCGCGCTGCGTGGCCTGGCACTGCTCGGTGCGGCGCCCGACCGGCTGGGCTATGTGGTGCCCGACCGTGCAGTGCACGGCTATGGCCTGACGCCCACCATCGTCGACCTGGCGCTGGCGCAGGGTGCGCAGGTGCTGCTGACGGTGGACAACGGCATCGCCAGCCTTGCCGGCGTGGCCCACGCGCGAGCCCATGGCCTCATCGTCGTCGTCACCGACCACCACCTGCCGGTGCAGATGGACGACGAGATCGTGTTGCCCGATGCGAACGTGATCGTCAACCCGAACCAGCCGGGCTGCGGCTTCGCGAGCAAGCACCTGGCTGGCGTCGGCGTGATCTTCTACGTGCTGCTGGCGCTGCGCAGCGAGTTGCGTGCGCGGGGCGTCTATGCCGATGTTTCGCATGGAAACCCTTCGGCGCCGGCGCAGCCCAAGCTCGACGCCCTGCTCGACCTGGTCGCCCTCGGCACCGTCGCCGACGTGGTGCGGCTCGACGCCAACAACCGGCGGCTGGTCGCACAGGGGCTGAAGCGCATCCGCGCCGGCCGCATGCAGCCGGGCGTGGCTGCGCTGTTCGCCGCCGCCGGTCGTGATGCGTCGCGCGCCGCGGGTTTCGACTTCGGCTTCGCGCTCGGCCCGCGCATCAACGCGGCCGGACGCTTGTCGGACATGACACTCGGCATCGAGTGCCTGCTGACCGATGACCCAGCGCGCGCCGCGCAGCTGGCGCAGCAGCTCGACGCGATCAACCGCGAACGTCGCGACGTGGAAGCGGGCATGCGCGAGCAGGCCGAATCGCTGCTGAACGCGCTGCTGCAACAGCACCACGACCCGAAGGCCACGCCGCCCGCGTTCGCGATCTACGACCGCGACTTCCACGAAGGCGTGGTCGGCATCGTCGCATCGCGCTTGAAAGAGCAGGTGCACCGGCCCACCTTCGTGTTCGCGCGCGGGCAGGACGGCCTGCTCAAAGGCTCGGGGCGGTCGATCGACGGCTTTCACCTGCGGGACGCGCTGGACCTCGTCAGCAAGCGCCATCCGGGCGTGCTCAAGAAATTCGGCGGGCACGCGATGGCCGCCGGCTGCACGCTGGACGAGGCCGATTTCGCCACCTTCCAGGCGGCGTTCCAGCAGGTCGCGCGCGAAGGGCTGGACACCGCGACGCTGGAACGCCGCCTGCTCAGCGACGGACCACTGGGCATCGAGCACTTCAGCATCGACACCGTGCAGGCGTTGAACGCGCAGGTGTGGGGACCATCGTTCGAGGCGCCGCTGTTCAGTGACGACGTCGAGGTCGTCAGCCCGCGACTGGTCGGCGAGAAGCACCTGAAGCTGAGCATCAAGCATGCGGGCACGCTGCGCGATGCGATCTGGTTCGGCCGCGTCGAGCCGTTGCCCACGCGCGTGACGATCGCCTACCGGTTGAACCTCGACGAGTACAACGGCCACCAGCGCTTGCAGATGATCGTCGAGGCCGCGCAGGCAGTGAGTGATCGACCAGACGGCACCGCCACACAGCGGGACGCAGGCTGACACACCTGACAACGCAAAGCTGACAGCAGGCCTCGGCCCGCCCCGCATACTGGCGGCCAGCCCCGAGGAGCCTCCATGTCGCACCCCGCGATGCGCCACCCGCAACCCGTCGTACTCACTGACAACCATCGCCGCCAGCTGATCGGCGCCGCGTGGAAACTGGCCGCACTGGCCACCTCCGGAACCGGTGTCGTTGCCGGGATGTCAGCCTGTGGCGGCGGTGGAGGCTCGGCCAGCGCCGCGCCCGCCCCGACAACTGCAGCGCGCGCCGTGGTGTTGACCAGCGCGCTGTCGTCTCCCTGGGGCCTGGCTTTCCTGCCCGATGGCCGGATGCTGGTGACGCAAAAGAGCGGCAGCATGGTCATCGTCAGCGCCGACGGCAGCACGGTGTCGTCGCCGATGAGCGGGCTGCCGCCAGTGGCATCGGCCGGTCAAGGCGGCCTGCTCGATGTCGCGATCGACCCCGATTTCGAGACCGATCCGCGGGTGTACTGGACCTACTCCGAGGCCGGCAGCGAGGGCAGCGGCACCGCGGTGGCGCGGGGTCGCCTGTCGGGCACGGCGCTGGTGGACGTGCAGGTGATCTTTCGGCAGCTGCCCAAGGTCACCGGCGACGGGCACTTCGGTTCCCGGCTGGTGTTTCGCAGCGACAAGACCTTGTTCGTCACCCTCGGCGAGCGGCAAAAAGGCAGCCCGGCGCAAGACGTGACCACGCACCTCGGCAAGGTGGTGCGCATCCAGCGCGACGGCAGCGTGCCCACGGGCAACCCGAACCTCGGCGGGACCGCTCGGCCCGAGCTGTGGAGCCTGGGGCATCGCAATCCGCAGGGCGCCGCGCTGCACCCCACCACCGGCGATCTGTGGCTGGTCGAGCACGGCCCGCAAGGTGGGGACGAGCTGAACCGGGTGACGCCGGGCGGCAACTACGGCTGGCCGATCAAAAGCTATGGCTGCAACTACGGCGACCCGGTCGGCACCGCGTGCCGGATCGGCGGTGGCACGCACGCGCCGACCTACATCGAACCCGTGTCGTATTGGGTGCCGACTTCGATCGCACCGTCCGGGCTGGTGTTCTACACCGGCGCCGGATTCCCCGAATGGCAGGGCAATGCCTTCGTCGGCGCGCTGGCCGGAAAGGCCTTGTGGCGGGTGGTGCTCAACGGCACGACCGAGGTGTCGCGCGAGCGGCTGTTCGCCAACCTCGGCGAACGCATACGCTGCGTTCGGCAAGGTCCGGACGGATGGCTGTATCTGCTGGCCGACAGCGGCAAGCTGATCCGCATCTTTCGTTGAACTGCGCCCTGCGCACGGCCGTTCGTGAAGCAGTGCGTCGATGCCCTTGTGGCGCGTCGGCTGCACCGTCTGGCCTCAGGACCCACTGCCTACAATGTTCCAGTGAACCCTGCCGCCTGGACCAACGCCGACCTGCACTGCCATTCCTGCGTGTCCGACGGCACGCTCGAGCCCGAGGCCCTGGCTGCACGGGCCAAGGCGAACGGCGTCGAGTTGTGGGCGCTCACTGACCACGACGAGGTTGGCGGGCAGCAACGGGCGCGCGATGCCGCCCTGGCCCTGGGCCTGCCTTACCTGGCCGGCGCCGAGATCTCAGTGACCTTCGCCGGCCTGACGGTGCACATCGTCGGCCTGGGCTTCGATCCCGACAACCCCGCTCTGCTGCAAGGCCTGGCCGACACCCGCGACGGGCGCATCCTGCGCGCGCAGGAGATGGCCGAGGGGCTGGCCAAGGTCGGCATCCAGGACGCGTTCGAGGGCGCGCTGAACTATGCCGGCAACCCCGAGCTGATTTCCCGCACCCACTTCGCCCGTTACCTGGTGGAAACCGGCTACTGCGCCAGCACCCACGAGGTGTTTCGCAAGTACCTCGTGGAAGGCAAGCCGGGCTACGTCGAGCACCGCTGGGCGAAGCTGGGCGATGCGGTGCAGTGGATCACGCAGGCCGGTGGCATCGCTGTCATCGCGCACCCCGGCCGCTACAAGTTCACCGTCAACGAAGAGTACGCGCTGTTCACCGAATTCAAGGTCCATGGCGGCCGCGGTGTCGAGGTGGTGACCGGCAGCCACACCAGCGCCGACTACGCCAAGTACGCCGACATGGCCGTCGAGTTCGACCTGCTTGCCTCACGCGGCAGCGACTTCCACAGCCCCGATGAAAGCCGCACCGACCTCGGCGCGCTGCCGGCCCTGCCGCTGCGGCTGAAGCCGGTGTGGGAAGCGCTGATGGACCGGGTGCAGCGGGCGGCCTGAGGCCAACCTGCCAACCCTCGATGAGTTCCGTTAAACCGCCCATCACCACCTGGCGGCGCGATGAACTGCTGCACCTGCTGGCGCTGTCGGCACTGCTGTTCCTGATCTGCATTTATGCGATCTTCTTGGCGCTCAGAACCCAAACCGAGCGTCTGGCCCTGACCCTGTAGAAGGTCGCCGATGCCGTGTTCCTCGTCGCTATCAGCGGCATGTTGGCATCGGGGTTCATCATGGTCTACACCGTGCTGTGACGTGGGCCACGGTGGCGAGGCCAGCGCGCCGACAATCCTGCGATGTCCCAGCACTTCGAGCTCCACCCCGACAACCCGCAGTCGCGCCTGCTGAAGCAGGCCGCGCAGATCCTGCACGATGGCGGTGTGGCGGCGGTGCCGACCGATTCGAGCTATGCGCTGGTATGCCGGCTCGACGACAAGGCGGCGGTCGACAACCTGCGGCGCATCCGCGGTGTCGACGACAAGCACCACCTGACGCTGCTGTGCCGCGACCTGAGCGAATTGGCAAACTACGCGCGCGTCGATAACCGGCAATACCGGCTGCTGAAGCTGGGCACGCCGGGGCCGTTCACCTTCATTCTGGAAGCGTCGAAGGAGGTGCCACGCCGCATCTCGCACCCGTCGCGGCGCACCATTGGCCTGCGCGTGCCCGATCACAAGATGCTGCAGGAACTGCTGGCCGTGTACGGCGAAGCGCTGGTCGCGACGACGCTGATCCCGCCCGACGAGACCGAGGCGCTGAACGACCCGGACGAGATCCGCGAGCGCTACGACAAACGGGTGCAAGCAGTGGTCGATGCCGGCGCCTGCGCTGCACAGCCGACCACCGTGGTCGATCTGACCGGCGACACGCCGGTGCTGCTGCGTCGGGGCCGCGGCGACCCGGCGACGCTGGGTTTACAGGCCGACCGAGACTGACCCGGCGCCGGGGTCAGCCGCCCAGCACCTTCGCGATGCGCTCCGGGTCGAAGCCGACGAGGCGCTGCCCGCGCACCAGCAATGTCGGCGTGCCCGGCGCCTGCTGCGCGCGGTAGTTCTCGGCACAGGCGGCATCGGTTTCGATGAAGCATTCGCTGAAGGGAATGCGGTGCTCGGTCATGAAGCGACTGGCGCTCTTGCAGTAGGCGCAGGTCTCAGACGACAGCATCACGATGTCGCCTGGTTTTGCAAGCGCCGCCAGCGACACGCCTGACTTCCCATTGGAATAAGACTGCCAGCTCTGCAGCACCACCCACGCCGCCAATGCGATCAGCAAGGGGCGCAGCCAAGAACGGCGCCGCAAGGGCGTTACCAGCGCCGGGGTGGGGGTCGGCTCGGTCGGCATCGTGGCCTCAGGCACTGGCCGAGATGGCCGCGGTGATCACGATCTCGATCTTCCAGCCCGGCGTGGCCAGCCGCGCCTGTACGGTGGCGCGCGGCGGCGCATCACCCGGCGGCACCCAGTCGTCCCAGACGGCGTTCATCGCGTCGTAGTCGGCCAGGTCAGCGAGGTAGAGGGTGGCCATCAGGATGTGTGCGTTGTCGGTTCCGGCCTCGGCCAACAAGCGATCGACCATCGCCAGCACCTGCCGTGTCTGGCCGGCGATGTCCTGCGTGGTGTCGCTGGGCACCTGGCCCGCGAGGTAGGCCACGTTCTGGAAGATGGCCATCTCGGACAGCCGGTCGCCGACGTGAAAACGTTTCAGACTTTGGGGCATGGCGTGGGACTCCTCATCGCATTTTTCGTCAGCGCTTCGCACCCTGTCGTGCCGGCGAAGCCGGCGTTGCCGAGCCCGACTTCTGCCCCAGCTTGCTTTCCGTGCCGTTGAGCAGTTTTTGAATGTTGGCGGCGTGCCGCCAGATCAGCAGCAAGCCCATCACGCCCGCCGCGATGGCCGTCGGCCCCGGGCCCCAGATCAGCAACTGGTAGAACGGTGCGAACAGCGCCGACACCAGGGCCGCCAGCGACGAGTAACGCAAGAAGTACGCGATGACGAGCCAGGTGACCAGCGTGCCGACCCCCAGCCATGGGTTCAGCCCGATCAGCACACCCGCGGCTGTGGCCACTCCCTTGCCCCCTTTGAAGCCGAAGAACACCGGCCACAGGTGCCCGAGGAACGCCGCCACGCCGACCAGCGCCGCCGTGCCTTCGCCCAGGCCCCATGGCGCGCCGAACGCGGCCACCGCCCACACCGGCATGAAGCCTTTCAAGGCGTCGAGCACCAGCGTCAGCACTGCAGCGCCCTTGTTGCCCGATCGCAGCACGTTGGTCGCGCCCGGGTTGCCCGAGCCGTAGCTGCGCGGGTCGCCCAACCCCATCGCTCGGCTGACCAGCACAGCGAATGACAGCGAGCCGATCAGGTAGGCCGCCAGCGCGGCCATGAGGGGAATGAAGGGCTCCATGCGAGATGAGATGCGGGCGTGGCAGTCAGGTCAGCGTTGATTTTGCGCCCTGGCCGGGCCGGCGTCGGGTCAGCGCTGCGATTTCAGCGGCCCCTGCGCCACCACCGCGCCACCGGTTGCGCACTGCACTGGCCGCGCACCCAGCAAGGTGACCAGCACCTTCGGGTCGATGCCGACGAGGTAGCCGCGCTGGCCTCCGTTGATGTAGATGCGGGGCAGTTCCAGCACCGTGGCCTCGACATAAACGGGCATCGCCTTCTTCGTGCCGAACGGCGAAGTGCCGCCGACCAGGTAGCCGCTGTGCCGTTGCGCGACCTCGGGCTTGCAGTTCTGCACTTTTTTCACACCGATCTGGCGCGCCAGGTTCTTGGTGCTGACCTGCAAGTCGCCGTGCATCAGCACAAGCAGCGGCTGTGCGTTCTCGTCTTCCATCACCAGCGTCTTCACCACATGGTGCTCCTCGACGCCGAGCTGGCGCGACGATTCGGCGGTACCGCCGTTGTCGACGTAGTCGTACAGGTACCCGGTATAGACCACCGCGCGGCGCTTCAGCAGCTGCGTCGCAGGGGTTTCAGAGGCGTGTTCTTTGCGGCTCATCGAGCTACTTCACGTTTGCGAGTCCAGCCGAACTGGCGTTTCACCCAGCGCTTGCTTTGTTTGATGGATGCACGCACCTCACCAATCAGGTGAAATTCTCGTTTTTCAAATTCAGACTCCTCGATGGGGAAAATATGATTGTTTTCCTGGAGTCGAGTGATGTACTGGTCGAATCGATGAAGTAGGGAGTTGCTTTCAGTACCGCCGTACTTGACGACCACTGAAGAATGAACCGGTAGCGGGTCGTAACAAAAATCAGTAGGCATTTCATCGGTCGGGCGAACGGCGTATGACAACGCATACTTCCTGATCTGCTCCGTGGTGACACGAAAGTTTTTTTCACGGATCGACGCCGCCATTTCCCTCCAATGAAAAGACTCGCCTGGCAAGCTGTCTTTTTTCATTTCGCGAGAATGATCGCTGAGTATTATTTTTGCTATCAGTTGATTCGAACTGCGAATCGGGAAATGCGCCAACGGGGTCGAGAGCAAAAATTTAGGGCAGGCGGTACCGTCCAGGCGTTTGACAACGTGGCTTCCTGGATAGAGTCGGACCTTTCCGAACAAGGCCTTGGGAACCACTGACTTGAACAGTTGATACCCCTCCTGATTGCGTCGATGCGTCATGCGCGAAGTCGCAGGAATAGAAGGGTTCAGATTTTCCAGATCATCCTCGACGGGAATATAGGTTTTCCACGGCACGATTCCGTATCCGTTGGCACCGATTTTCCCAAGATCGTCAATCAACGACTGACGATCCGGGCCGCCTAGAAATTCGTCAGCATCCAGTAGAAACGCAAAGTCCGCACCTGTATCCTGTTGTGTTACTTTTTTCAACGCGACTGTTATTGCGCGTTCCTGCTGGTTGCTGCAGCTTTTACTTTTCCACACCTCTATGGCGAGCCCTTCGTTTGCAAGCGAGGTCAGGATTTCTACGGTTCTGTCCTTGCTCAGGTTATCGACGATGTAAATCTTGTCGAGATAGACGAGGTTGTGGCGAACGAATGATTCAATGATGTCTTCTTCGTCGCGAACACAGGTGATTCCGATGATTCTCATTTTTATATTCGATCAGGGCGTCCCATGGTTGCCGCTCAGGGAGCGAAGCGCTGCAAGGCGTCGCCGGTGACGCGGCAGATGCGCCAGTCGGGCATCACGGTCGCGCCCATCTTTTCGTAGAAGCGGATCGCATTGGCGTTCCAGTCCAGCACGCTCCATTCGAAGCGGCCGTACTCGCGCTCGACCGCCAGCCGACCGACGCGGCTGAGCAGCGCCTCACCCACACCGCGCCCGCGCTGACTGGGTTGCACGTACAGGTCTTCGAGGTACAGCCCAGGCTGCGCCAGGAAGGTCGAGAAATTGGTGAAGAACACGGCGAAGCCCACCACCTCGCCCGCGCTCTCGGCCACCAGCGCTTCGATGACGGCACGCTCACCGAACAGGTGCGGGCGCAGCTTCTCCGGCGTGACCTGCAGCAGGTGCGCCAGGTGCTCGAACTCGGCCAGTTCGCGGATCAGTTGCACGATGGCGGTGACGTCGCGCAGTTCAGCGGCACGGATGGAAAAGGATTCAGAAGCGGCTGCGGTCATGCAGGATCGTGGTCGTCTTCGGCAAGGTCGTGCTGGCGGTCGAGGCGTTCCATGTGGTGGGCGTAGTAGGCGACGATGATGACGTAGACCAGCGGCACTCCCAGCGCTGCAACCCAGAAACTGAGGGGCCCGCCGAAAAAGTCGACATTCAGCTCGCGGGCATAGAACGTCAGCGCGAAGGTCACGACGAACCAGATCACCAGCAGGATCGCGGTGATGCGGAGGTTCTGGCGCCAGTGGGCCTGGTGTCTGTCAGTCCACGGCATCGGGTCGGCGTGTGGTGGTTTGGCGGGGCAACATGCGGATCAGGGCATGGGGTCACATGAGAGAATCGAGGCTGTCATTTGAACAGGGTTGTAGCGCCATGGACGTCGAACACATCAATGCAATAGGCAACCGCTTGGCCGACCTGAGCCACCGCACGGTCGACCTCCGGGGGTATCTTTGACTACGACCGCAAAGCACTGCGGCTGAACGAAGTCAACGCAGCGCTCGAGAACCCGAGCGTCTGGAACGAGCCCAAGCGGGCGCAGGAGTTGGGGCGCGAGAAGCGCATGCTGGAATCGGTGGTGCAGACCATCACCCACCTGACCAGCAACCTGGCCGACAACACCGAGCTGTTCGAGATGTCGAAGGCCGATGGCGACTTCGATGGGCTGCTGGCCATCGAGGCCGATGCGGCGAAACTTGAAGACACCGTGGCGCAGCTCGAATTCCGCCGGATGTTCAACAACCCGGCCGACCCGAGCAACTGCTTCATCGACATCCAGGCCGGCGCCGGCGGCACCGAGGCCTGCGATTGGGCCGGCATGCTGCTGCGCCAGTACCTGAAGTACTGTGAGCGCAAGGGCTTCAAGGCCACACTGGAAGACGAAACGGTCGGCGACATCGCCGGCATCAAGAGTGCCACGATCAAGGTCGAGGGCGAGTACGCGTTCGGCCTGCTGCGCACCGAGACCGGTGTGCACCGTCTCGTGCGCAAGAGCCCGTTCGATTCGGCCGGCGGTCGGCACACCTCGTTCGCGAGCTTGTTCGTTTACCCCGAGGTCGATGACACGGTGGAAATCGAGATCAATCCGTCCGATGTGCGCACCGACACCTTCCGCGCCTCGGGCGCAGGCGGCCAGCACATCAACAAGACCGACTCGGCCGTGCGCCTGACGCACATGCCGACCGGCATCGTCGTGCAGTGTCAGGACGGCCGCAGCCAGCACAGCAACCGCGACGTGGCCTGGAAGCGGCTGCGATCGCGGCTGTTCGACTTCGAGATGCGCAAGCGCATGGAAGAGCAGCAGAAGCTTGAAGACACCAAGACCGACGTGGGCTGGGGCCACCAGATCCGCAGCTATGTGCTCGACCAGAGCCGCATCAAGGACCTGCGCACCGGCTACGAGGTGTCGGCGACGCAGAAGGTGCTCGACGGTGACCTTGACCCATTCATCGAGGCCAGTTTGAAGCAAGGGGTTTGAAGCGCATCGCACCGCTATACTGCGTGTCACAGATAGAAATCGGTGCCACACATGAAAACGATCAACGTTCGCGAGTTGCGCAGCGAAATCCCCCGCTTGCGCGAGACCCTGGCGTTGGAACACGAGTTGGTGCTCGTGTCCAACGGCGAGCCAGTGGCGCGCATTCTGCCGATGCCTCAGAAGCGGCATGCCGCGTCGCTGGCCGACCATCGCTCGACCATGAAGATGGTCAGCGTGCCCTCGGAGATGTTGATCCGCGAAGAGCGTGACCAGCGCTGACACCCATGGCCGTATATGTCGACACCAGTGCGCTGGTCAAGCGCTACGTGCATGAGCCGTCGTCGGCCGCATTCGACGCGTTCGTCGCGGGCGCTGACGATGATCTGTTCATCAGCCCCTTGACCCTCACGGAATTCGAGTGGGTGCTCCATCGACGGCTGCGGCAGCGCGATTTCGACAAGAATTTCCTGCAACGCGCCCAAGCACTGTTCAATCGCGACATGGCCGCTGCGTTGTGGCAGGTGCAGGCTTTCGAGCCGGCCGCTTTTCAAGATGCTGTCCGATTGATCCGCGAATTGGGCCTGCCGCTGGCCACGCTGGATGCGCTGCACCTTGGCAGCGCGCTGCAATACCACTGCAGTCACCTCGCCACCAGCGACAAGCAACTCGCCCGGGCTGCGCAACGCAGCGGTCTGGTCATCCACGATTTTTCGAGCTGATTTTTAGAGCCCATTCCCATGCGCGAAGGCACTGCCCCTCTGATCCGCCGCGAGGACTACAGCGCGCCGACGTTCTGGATCAAGACCGTCGACCTGACCTTCGACCTCGATCCGGTGCGAACACTGGTGACGAGCCGGATGCAGCTCGAACGCAACCCGGGCGTGCCACCGCAGCCGCTCAAGCTGCACGGCGACGACCTGTCGGTGTTGCGCGTGCTGGTCAACGGCGAGAGCGTGTCGTTCCGCCATGACAACGGCCTGCTGGTGCTCGACAGCCTGCAGAACATGCCCGAGGGCCCGTTCACGCTGGAGATCCGTAACACCTGTGCGCCCGAGCGCAACACGCAGCTGTCGGGGCTGTACACCTCGAACGGCGGCCTGTTCACCCAGTGCGAGGCCGAGGGCTTCCGACGCATCACCTACTTCCTCGACCGCCCCGATGTGATGGCGGTCTACACCGTGACGCTGCGCGCCAACAAGGCCAGGTACCCGGTGCTGCTGTCGAACGGCAACCTGGTCGCCCAAACCGACCTCGACGGCGGCAAACACCAGGCCGTCTGGCACGACCCGTTCCCGAAACCGAGCTACCTGTTCGCGCTGGTGGCCGCCGATCTGGTCGCCCGCGAGCAGCACATCCGCACCCGCGGCGGGCGCGATCACCTGCTACAGGTCTACGTACGCCGAGGTGACCTCGACAAGACCGAGCACGCGATGAACTCGCTGATCGCCAGCGTGATGTGGGACGAGGCGCGCTTCAAGCTGCCGCTCGATCTGGACCGCTTCATGATCGTCGCGGTCGGGGACTTCAACATGGGCGCACTGGAGAACAAGGGGTTGAACATCTTCAA
>JANXTP010000378.1 GCA_025352345.1 Burkholderiales bacterium
TGTCGATCTCGTCAAGCAGGAACAAGGGGTTGCGCGTGCCGACCTTGCTCAGGCTTTGCAGCACCTTGCCCGGCATCGAGCCGATGTAGGTGCGACGGTGGCCACGGATCTCGGCTTCATCACGCACACCGCCGAGCGCCATGCGCACGAACTTCCGCCCGGTCGCGCGCGCCACACTCTGGCCGAGCGAGGTCTTGCCGACGCCTGGAGGCCCGACCAGGCACAGGATCGGTGCCTTGACCTTGTCCACGCGCTGCTGCACCGCGAGGTATTCGAGGATGCGGTCCTTGACCTTCTCCAGACCGTAATGGTCTTCGTTCAACACCGCCTCGGCAAACGCGAGGTCGTGCTTGATCTTGGTCTTCTTCGTCCACGGCAGGTTGACCAGCGTGTCGATGTAATTGCGCACCACCGTCGCCTCGGCCGACATCGGCGACATCAGCTTGAGCTTCTTGAACTCGGCGTCAGCCTTTTTGCGTGCCTCTTTGGGCATCTTGGCGGCGATGATCTTCTTTTCCAGTTCCTCCATGTCGGCGCCTTCTTCGCCGTCACCGAGTTCCTTTTGGATCGCCTTGACCTGCTCGTTCAGGTAGTACTCGCGCTGGCTCTTCTCCATCTGGCGCTTGACGCGGCCGCGGATGCGCTTCTCGACCTGCAGGATGTCGACTTCGTGTTCGAGCTGCTCAAGCAGTTTTTCCAGTCGCTTGTCGACCGCGAACAGGTCGAGCACCGACTGCTTGTTCTCGAGCTTCAGCGGCAGGTGCGCGGCAATGGTGTCGGCCAGCCGGCCTGCGTCGTCGATGCCTGCGATCGAGGTCAGTATTTCAGGTGGGATCTTCTTGTTGAGCTTGACGTACTGGTCGAATTGCTGCGTGACCGCGCGGCGCAAGGCCTCGATCTCGGGCTTGGTGTCAACTTCCGGCGGCATCGGCGTGACTTCGGAGACGAAGTACTCGCCGTTGTCGGTGATGCTGTGGGTGTGGGCGCGCTGCAGGCCTTCGACCAGCACCTTGACCGTGCCATCGGGCAGCTTGAGCATCTGCAGGATGGTCGAAACGCAGCCGACTTCGAACATGTCGTCGGGCTTGGGCTCGTCCTTCCCGGCCGCCTTTTGCGCAACCAGCATGATCTGACGACCGGCTTCCATTGCCGATTCGAGCGCCTTGATCGACTTCGGGCGGCCCACGAACAGTGGGATCACCATATGAGGAAACACCACCACGTCGCGCAAGGGCAGCAGTGGCAGTGTGATTTGTTCGGCAGGCAACACGGGATGTCCGGACATGAAAACCTCTCTTTCTCAAGCCTATCTAGGGCTTGAGCCTTCGATTGCAAGGAGCGGGGCCGGGGGTATCACCCCGCACCGCAGACCGGATTCAATTCAGGCGCTGGCTTTCGCCTGTTCGCGATAGACGATCAGCGGCTTCGCGTTGTCGTCGATGGTGTGCTCGTCGAGCACCACCTTGACGACGCTTTCAAACGAAGGCAAGTCGAACATCGTGTCGTTCAGCGCCTGCTCCATGATCGAACGCAGGCCTCGTGCCCCGGTTTTACGGGCCAAGGCCTTGCGCGCGATGGCGGTCAGCGCCGACGGGCGGATTTCCAGGTCGACGCCGTCCATGCTGAACAGCTTCTGGTATTGCTTGACCAGCGCATTCCTCGGCTCGGTGAGGATCTGCACCAGTGCGTCCTCGCTCAGCTCGCCCAGCGTGGCCATCACCGGCAGGCGGCCGACGAGTTCGGGGATCAGGCCGAACTTGATCAGATCCTCGGGCTCGGCTTCACGGAACACCTCGCTGACCTTGCGATCGGCCTTGCTCTTCACATTGGCGGCGAAGCCGATGCCGGATTTTTCCGACCGGTTCTGGATGACCTTTTCCAGGCCGTCGAACGCGCCACCGCAGATGAACAGGATGTTCGTCGTGTCGATCTGCAGGAAGTCCTGGTTCGGGTGCTTGCGCCCGCCCTGCGGCGGCACCCTGGGCATCGTGCCTTCGACCAGCTTCAGCAAGGCCTGCTGCACGCCCTCGCCCGACACATCGCGGGTGATCGATGGGTTGTCGGCCTTGCGCGAAATCTTGTCGATCTCATCGATGTAGACGATGCCGCGCTGCGCCTTCTCGACCTCGTAGTTACAGTTCTGCAGCAGCTTCTGGATGATGTTCTCGACGTCTTCGCCGACATAGCCGGCTTCGGTCAGGGTGGTCGCGTCGGCGATCACGAACGGCACGTTGAGCAGCCGGGCGAGCGTTTGCGCGAGCAGGGTCTTGCCCGAACCGGTCGGCCCGATCAACAGGATGTTGCTCTTCGCGAGCTCGATCTCGTCCTTCG
>JANXTP010000386.1 GCA_025352345.1 Burkholderiales bacterium
GCCAACGACTTCGATTCGATCTTTGCGATGAACCGCATCGTGCAGGCGATCGGTGCCAAGGCGAAGAACTACAACGTGCGGCTGGGCGGCGTGATCGCCAACCGCAGCGCGGCCACCGACCAGATCGACAAGTACAACGACAAGATCGGCCTGAAGCTGGCCGCGCACTTCCCCGACCTCGACGTGATCCGCCGCAGCCGGCTGAAGAAGTCGACGTTGTTCGAGATGGAGTACTCGCCCGAACTCGAAGCGGTGCAAAACGAATACATGCGCCTGGCCGCCTCGCTGTGGCTGGGCACCGAGCCGATGAACGCCGTGCCGATGAAGGACCGCGACATCTTCGATCTGCTGGGCTTCGATTGAGCCACCGCTACCCACACCCTTCGATGCCCTACCGGACGACGCCTGCATGAACCCGCTGAGCTACCTCGAACGCCGCAGCAAGATCGAAGACTATTTCGATCGCACCGCCGTGCAGGCGTGGGCGCGCCTGACTTCCGACGCGCCGGTCGGCCGTATCCGCGCCACCGTGCGCGCCGGCCGCGACCGCATGCGCGCGACGCTGCTCGACTGGCTGCCGCAGGACATGAGCGGCCTGCGCCTTCTCGATGCCGGCTGTGGCACCGGCGCGCTGGCCGTCGAGGCCGCGCGGCGTGGCGCGCACGTGCTGGCGATCGACTTGTCGCCGACGCTGGTCGATCTGGCGCGTGACCGCCAGCCGGCCGAGCTGACCAGCGAGTACAGCGTCGGTCGCATCGACTTCCGTTCGGGCGACATGCTCGACCCGGCGCTCGGCGATTTCGACTACGTCGTGGGCATGGACTCGCTGATCCATTACTGCACGCCCGATGCGGTGCGCGTCGTGGCGGGTCTCGCCCAGCGCACCCGCTGCGGGCTGCTGTTCACCTACGCGCCCAGCAACCCGGCGCTGATCGCCTTCAGAGCCATTGGCCGGATGTTGCCGCGCAGTGATCGCGCGCCGTGGATCGAGCCGGTGGCCGAGTCCACGCTGCACCGTTTGCTGGCGGCCGACCCGTCGCTGCAAGGCTGGGTGCGCGGGCGCACCCAACGCATTTCCAGCGGCTTCTACACCTCGCAGGCCCTGGAGCTGGTGCGCCGATGAGCAAGCCGAAGCTGCTGGTGCTGCGGGCCAGGCAATGGCTCGATGTGGCGCCGCGCTTCCTGCCGTTCGCCGATGCGGCGACGACCGAGCTGCCGCTGGGCCGATTGATGCGCCTGTCGCTGTTCCAGGTGACGGTCGGCATGGCGACTGTGCTGCTGATCGGCACGCTGAACCGCGTGATGATCGTCGAGATGGGCATGTCCGCCTGGCTGGTGTCGCTGATGGTGGCGCTGCCGTTGGTGTTCGCGCCATTCCGGGCCTTGGTCGGGTTCAAGTCCGACACCCACCGCTCGGTGCTGGGCTGGAAGCGCGTGCCCTACATCTGGATGGGCACCTGGATGCAGTTCGGCGGTTTTGCCATCATGCCGTTCGCGCTGATATTGCTTTCCGGCGATTCACGCGCCGGGCCGTGGCTGGGCAACGTGAGTTCGGCACTCGCCTTCCTGCTGGTCGGTGCCGGTTCGCAGACCACACAGACGGCCGGCCTGGCGCTGGCCACCGACATCGCCCCGGAAAGCGCGCGGCCACGCGTGGTCGCGTTGATGTACGTGATGCTGCTGGTCGGCATGGTGGTCAGCGGCCTGACCTTCGGGCTGCTGCTGGCCGACTTCAGCCAGTTGCGCCTGATCAAGGTCGTGCAAGGCGCCGCCGCGGTCACGCTGGCTTTGAATTTGATCGCGCTGTGGAAGCAGGAAGCCCGCAACCCGGCCGGTACCGCGAAGCACCTGCCGCGCCCTGACTTCAGCGCCAGCTGGCAATCGTTTGTGCGCCAAGGCCGCACGCTGCGCTTCCTGGTCGCCGTGGGCCTGGGTACCGCAGCCTTCAACATGCAGGACATCATCCTCGAACCCTACGGCGGGGAAATCCTCAAGCTCACGGTGGGCGCCACCACGGTGCTGACGGCCTTGCTGGCCGGTGGTGCCCTGCTGGCATTCGGACTCGCCGCGCGCTGGCTGGGCAAAGGCATCGACGCCTTGCGCTTGGCGTCCTTCGGCATCCTGATCGGCATCGTGGCGTTTTCAGCGGTGATCTTCGCCGCGCCGCTCGACTCGGCGGCCCTCTTCCGTGTCGGCGCGGCCTTGATCGGCTTCGGCGGCGGTCTGTTTGCGGTCAGCACGCTGACGGTGGCGATGAGCCTGGAGAAGCCCGGCCAGATCGGTCTGGCGCTGGGCGCCTGGGGGGCAGTGCAAGCGACAGCCGGTGGCATCGCGATCGCTCTCGGCGGCGCCTTGCGCGACATCGTCACCAGCATGGCCTCGCGCGGAATGCTGGGGACGGGGCTGTCCGATCCGTCGGTCGGCTACAGCGTCGTCTACCACCTCGAAATCGGGCTGATGTTCGCCACGCTGATCGCGATCGGTCCGCTGGTGCGCATGTCGACCGAACAGCGTGTCAATCAAGGTCCGAAGTTTGGGTTGGCCGAATTTCCCGGCTGATCATTTTTTGCGGGTAAGAAGGAGATCACATCATGGGTACTGGAGCCATCACGGGCTACATCGACGTCGCACAACTCGTGCTCTACGCTTTCTGGATCTTCTTTTTCGGTCTGGTGTACTACCTCCAGATGGAAAGCAAGCGCGAGGGCTTCCCGCTGGAGACGGTCTACCCGTCCGGTGAAATGCGCCAGACGCCGGGCTTCGTCGGCATGCCGACACCGAAGACCTTCCTGCTCCCGCACGGTGAGGCGGTGACGGTGCCCAACGACAAGGTATCGCCGCAGACACTGCATGCTGAGCCGCTGCACCGGATGATCGGTGCGCCGCTGGTGCCCACCGGCAACCCGATGCTCGATGGTGTCGGCCCGGGTGCCTACGCCGACCGCGCCGATGTGCCCGACTACACCTGGGAAGGTGATGCGAAGATCGTGCCGCTGCGCATGGCGACCGACTTCGGCGTCGCGTCCAACGACAGCGACCCGCGCGGCTTGGAAGTGATCGGGGCCGACGGTGAAGTCGCCGGCACGGTGCATGACCTGTGGGTCGACAAGTCGGAGATGATGTTCCGCTACATCGAAGTCACCGTGCCGGCCGGCGGCGCCACGCGCAACGTGCTGCTGCCTTGGAACTTCGCGCGCATCAAGTCCGATCATGTGAAGGTAGCATCGATCCTCAGCCACCAGTTCGCGCAGGTACCTGGCACCAAGAGTGCCGAGCAGATCACGCTGCTGGAAGAGGAAAAGATCATGGCCTATTACGGTGGCGGCACGCTGTATGCGACCCCCGACCGCCAGGAGCCGCTGGTATGAAAGTGAACTACGACGGCCACACGCACGAACACGAGTTCGAGCCCGAGTACGGCCTGCCGGAGCCGCTGCCCGCTGGGGAGCGCGTGCTGTGGCAGGGTGCGCCGGACTGGCGCGTGCTGGCCCGTCATGTGTTCCATGTGCGCACACTGGCGCTGTACTTCGGCGCGATCCTGATCATCCGCGGTGCCTTCGTGCTGAACGACGGTGGAACCACGGCGGCTGCGTTGAAGGCGGTCGGCATGACATTGCCGCTGGTGATGTTGGCGCTCGGCATCGCGCTCGGGCTGGCCGTGCTGTGCGCCCGCACGACGGTCTACACCATCACCGACAAGCGCGTCACGATGCGCGTGGGCATCGTGTTGAACCTGACCTTCAACCTGCCCTTCGCGCGCATCGCCGGTGCCGGCTTTCGCAAAATCGGCGCGGACTCCGGCGACATCCCGCTGACGCTGGCTGGCACCGACCAGATCGCCTTCCTGCACCTGTGGCCGCACGCGCGGCCGTGGCGCATCGCCAAGGCCGAGCCGATGCTGCGCTGCGTGCCGCATGCCGACCAAGTGGCACGGGTGCTGGGCCAGGCCTGGTCGCAATCGCGGGGGCTGGAATTGACACCGATGGCGGCTGGCGCACCGGCAGCCACCCGCCAACGCCGCTTCGCTGCAGCCAGTGAACCTCGGCTGACCCAAGGGGCTTGAGATGGTGGCACTGACCGCGACCAACGTCATGCCACGCCGCGTGCTGCAAGCAATTGGCATCGTGCTGCTCGGCACGCTGATGGCCGTGGCTGCAGTGCGCCTGTCGGGCACCAGCATCACCGTGCCTGACGAAGCGGCAGTCGCCGTGCGTGAGCTGCGCTTTGAAGACCGGCCCGATGGCAGCGTGGTCGTGATCGACGCCACCACCAAATCAGTGATCCACACGATGACCGGCGAGAACGGCTTCTTTCGTGGCGCGCTGCGCGGCCTGGCGCGTGAGCGCCGCCGCAACGGCCTGGGTTCCGAACAGTCCTTTCAGCTGATCGGTCGCGCCGACGGCCGGTTGACACTCGTTGACCCTGCTACCGGGCAACGCATCGATCTCGAATCCTTCGGCCCGACCAACGCGGCTGTGTTTGCCCGTTTCATGACCGACCTGCCGGCTTCTCACTGAGTCCGCACCACCCCACACGCTCGGAGCAGTAAATGAACACGACCACCCTACGCGCCCCCAACGAAGCCACCACCACCGCGTTGCAGAACACGGTGCTGACACCCCGTTTCTACACCACCGATTTCGACGCAATGGACCGGATGGATGTCAGTTCAGTGCGCGCACAGTGGGACGTGCTGATGGAAGAGTTTCGCGCCGACTCGAACACCGACCACTTCCAGCGCCCTGCCGACATGGTGGGCCAGGACTACTCCTCGCAGCTGCCGCCGGCGCTGTACAAGGAATTCGGCGACTTCCTGATCAGCTCGGTCACCAGCGAGTTTTCAGGCTGCGTGCTGTACACCGAAATGAAGAAGCGCGTGACCAACCCGGACATCAAGGAATTGATGTCGCTGATGGCGCGCGACGAAAGCCGCCACGCCGGTTTCATCAACCAGTGGCTGAAGGATTTCGGCATCGGTGTCGATCTGGGCTTCCTGGTGAAGGCGAAGAAGTACACCTACTTCCGTCCGAAGTTCATCTTCTACGCGACCTACCTGTCCGAGAAGATCGGCTACGCCCGCTACATCGCGATCTACCGCCAGGTCGAGCGTCACCCCGAGCTGTGCTTCCACCCGATCTTCAAATGGTTCGAGCTGTGGTGCAACGATGAATTCCGTCACGGCGAGGCCTTCGCGCTTCTGATGCGCGCGAACCCCAAACTGCTGACCGGCTTCAACAAGCTGTGGATCCGCTTCTTCGTGCTGGCGGTCTACGCCACGATGTACGTGCGCGACCACCAGCGCCCGGAAATGCATGCCGCGATGGGCCTGAACCCGACCGAGTACGACTACCACGTGTTCCGCATCACCTCGGAAATCACCAAGCAGGTGTTCCCGCTGACGCTGAACATCGACGACCCGCGCTTCCGCAACGGTCTGGAGCGGTTGCGCAAGCTGTCGGTGGCCGCCGAAGCCGCGCGGGCCCAGGGAGGCATCGTCGGGGCCGTCAAGCGCGCCGGATATGGCATCGTGGCGGGGCTGACTTTCGTGCGCCTGTATTGCCTGCCGGCCCAGCCGAATCGGCTGCCCGTCGACGTGCGTGTGGCGCCGGCCTGGTGATGGGCTGAGCAGCGACCAGCCCTTTTCGTCTCTTTTCGCAGTAACGCCTCATGTCCCAGTACCTCTGGCCGATCGCGTACACGCTGTTCATCTGGTGGTTCAGCACCGGCGTCATCCTCTACCTCAACGGCCTGCCGCACTGGACCTTCAAGTGGACGATGGGCGGCACGACCTTCGTGCTGCTGATGGCCCTGGTCGGCCTCGGTGCCACCCGAGACGACACCCGGATCACCGGCGCTTACCTCGCCTTCACCTTCGGGCTGCTGGTGTGGGCCTGGCAGGAGGTCGCGTTCCTGCTCGGCTACGTCACCGGCCCGCGGCGCACCGGGTGCCCGGTGGACTCGACCGGCTGGCGGCGTGCGGGGTTCGCCTTCATGGCAGTGATGCACCACGAACTGGCGTTGGTGATGCTGGGCGCTGCGGTGTTGGCTGCCACCTGGGGCGGTACCAACCAGACCGGCCTGTGGACCTTCCTGATCCTGTGGGTGATGCGGCAGAGCGCCAAGCTGAACGTGTTTCTGGGCGTGCGCAACCTCAACGAAGGCTTCCTGCCGGATCACCTGAAATACCTGCAGACCTACTTCACCCGGCGCCCGATGAACCGGCTGTTCCCGATCTCCGTGATCGCATCGACGCTGGTCGCGGCGCTGGTTTGGCAGGAAGCCAACATGGCCGACAAAGACGCCTTCGACATCACCGCGCTCACCTTTGCTGCGACGCTGCTGACGCTGGCGGTCCTAGAGCACTGGTTCCTGGTGCTGCCGCTGCCGTTCGAAGCGCTGTGGAACTGGGGCCTGCGTTCACGCAAGCACAGCGAGACGCACGAGCCATCTACCACCGACGGTGACCCGAACTTTCAAGCGCTGCCCGTCGTCTCTGAAGAGGCAGGCAAGTCAGAGGCGAGCGTGGTGAAGTCGGTGGGTGCGGGCATCGCCCGCACCGGCTGCATCAGCTACTGACAGCTCAACCGTTGTCGCGCGAGGCCTTCTTGCGCTCGTGCTCTTTCAGGAAGCGCTTGCGCACACGCACCGACTTCGGCGTGATCTCGACCAGCTCGTCGTCGTCGATGAAGTCCACACCGTACTCCAGCGTGAGGTCGATCGGCGGCGTGATCTTGATCGCATCCTCCTTGCCGCTGACGCGGAAGTTGGTCAGCTGCTTGGTGCGCGTTGCGTTGACGACGAGGTCGTTCTCGCGGCTGTGGATGCCGACGATCATGCCTTCGTAGACCGGGTCGTTCGGCTTGACGAACATGCGGCCTCGGTCGTCCAGCTTGCCCAGGGCGTAGGTGAAGATCTCACCGTCGTCCATCGAGATCAGCACGCCGTTCTTGCGGCCACCGATCTCGCCCTTGTGAGGCTCGTAGCCGTCAAAGATCGAGGCGATCAAGCCGGAGCCACGGGTCAGGTTCATGAACTCGTTGCTGAAGCCGATCAGGCCTCGCGCCGGAATGCGGTACTCAAGGCGCACGCGGCCACGGCCGTCGGGCTCCATGTTGATCATCTCGCCCTTGCGCAGACCCAATGCCTGCATCACACCACCTTGGTGGATTTCTTCAACGTCGGCGGTGACCAGCTCCATCGGCTCGCACTTCTCGCCGTTGATCTCCTTGAACATGACGCGGGGCTTTGAAACAGCCAGCTCGTAGCCCTCGCGGCGCATGTTCTCCAGCAAGATGGTCAGGTGCAGTTCACCCCGGCCCATCACCTCGAAGATGCCGTCTTCGCCGGTCTCCGCAACGCGCAGCGCGACGTTGCTTTGCAGTTCTTTTTGCAGCCGGTCCCAGATCTGGCGGCTGGTGACGTACTTGCCTTCCCGACCCGCCAGCGGGCTGGTGTTGACACAGAAGTTCATCGTCAGCGTCGGCTCGTCGACCTTCAGCATGGGCAGCGGCATCGGGTTCTCACGGTCGGTGATCGTCACGCCAATGTTGATGTCTTCAAGGCCGTTGATCAGCACGATGTCGCCCGGGCCGGCTTCGGTGACCTGCACGCGGTCCAGGCCCTGGAAGGTCAGCACGTTATTCACGCGACCTTTGACGGCCTTGCCCTCCGGGCCCTCCATGACCAGCACGTCCATCGACGGCTTGATGGTGCCCTGACTGATGCGGCCCACGCCGATGCGGCCGACGAAGGTCGAGAAGTCGAGCGCCGAGATTTGCAGTTGCAGCGGGGCGGCCGGGTCACCGGTGTTCGGCGGCACGTGCTTCAGGATGGTGTTGAACAGGGCCGACATGTCGGGGCCCCATTGCTCGCCGGACGCGCCTTCGGTCAACGACGTCCAACCGTTGATGCCCGAGGCGTAGACCACGGGAAAATCGAGCTGTTCGTCGTTGGCACCGAGCTTGTCGAACAAGTCGAAAGCGGCGTTGATGACAGCGTCGGGCTTCGAACCCGGCTTGTCGACCTTGTTGACCACGACGATGGGCTTCAGGCCCAGCGCCAGCGCCTTCTTGGTGACGAAGCGCGTCTGCGGCATCGGGCCTTCCTGCGCGTCGATCAGCAGCACCACGCCATCGACCATGCTCAAGGCGCGCTCCACCTCGCCGCCGAAGTCGGCGTGGCCGGGCGTATCGACGATGTTGATGTGCGTGCCTTCCCAGCTGACGGCGCAGTTCTTGGCCAGGATGGTGATGCCGCGCTCGCGTTCGATCGCGTTGCTGTCCATCACGGTGTCGACCACCTTCTCGTGCTCGGCGAAGGTGCCGCTCTGGCGCAGCAGCTGGTCGACCATCGTGGTCTTGCCATGGTCCACGTGGGCGATGATGGCGATGTTGCGGATCTGTTTATGACTCATGGTTGACTTTCTGAAGACTTGAAACTGGAAACTGGAAATTAAAAAGAGAACTAATGTTGAAGAACAACCTGCGGAGCGCTTGCTTGCGCGGCTTGCAGAATGTCCTGAATTTCTATTGGGCTCAACAAACGCTGGGGAATCAGTTCGTCGGCGGTGACGTGCGCAGAGCCAAGAAAAGCCCGTACACGCCATCGCCACACTACGCTGTGCAGGAATCAAGGTCTGGCT
>JANXTP010000050.1 GCA_025352345.1 Burkholderiales bacterium
GGATCAGCGGCTCGACTCGCTGCCAGAAATCATCGGTCACCACCCACGACTCAACTCGCTTGCGTGTTGCCATGCCTTCGTCCAACCGCCGCGTGAAATGCGGCTCGGGACGAGAGTTTACTATTTACGGATAACTTCTTATTGCCGTATCGGCGACGAGAGGGCCGACTTGAATGGCACGACCGATCACGCCGCGACGGAAACACAGCAGAAACACTCTCAGCACAGCATCTGGGGTGACGTGATATCAGCGCGACGATGGGCATGTGCGCGAGCTTCGTTCTCTTTTCTGCCTGCGGGAACCCTCAGGGCTTCCGCCTAGACTGAAGGCACGCAGCAGCACAACGGCCACCCGGTTTCAATGAACAACAGCACGGAGAAGAAAGTCACCCCTCAGGCCATGCCTTCAGCACCTGCCCCCAGGGGCCTGTTTCGACGCCCGCTGCCCTGGCTGGTGGGGCTGCTTGTTTTGAGTGGCGCTGCGATCTGGTGGTGGCAGGCGCATCTGGCCGACTCGGCCGTCTCGGACAGCACGCAGGCCTCCGGCCGCGCCGACGCAGCGCATGGAGGCGGCGGGCGCCGTTTCGCAGGCGCCAACGCGGTCCAGCCGGTGTCGGTGCAGGCCGTGCGCCGGCAGGACATCCGGGTCAGCGTCAACGCCATCGGCAGCATCAGCGCGTTGAACACCGCCATCGTGCGTGCGCAGGTCAGCGGTGTGCTGCAGAGCCTGAACTTCAAGGAAGGGCAGCAGGTCCACGCAGGACAAGTCCTGGCGCAGATCGACCCGCGGGTGTTCCAGGCCGCGCTCAGCCAGGCCGAGGGCGGCCTGGCGCGTGACAAGGCGCAGCTCGACAACGCCCGGATCGACCTCGAGCGCTACCGAGGCCTGCTGGCCAAGGATGCAATTCCCAAGCAACAGCTCGACACCCAGCTGGCGCTGGTGCGGCAGCTGGAGGGCACGGTGCAGGCAGACCAAGGCACGGTCGCCAGCGCGCGCGTGCAACTCTCCTACACCCGCGTCACCGCACCGATTGCCGGGCGCGTGGGCCTGAAGCAGGCCGATCTGGGCAATGTGGTCCAGCCCGGCGATGCCAACGGCATCATCAGCATCACCCAGACCCAGCCGATCTCGCTGGTCTTTGCCGTGCCGGCCGCCCATGTGCCGTTGATCACGGCGCGCCTGCGGTCGGGGGCATCGATTCCGGTCGAGGCCTGGGACCGGGGTGGCAAGCAGCAACTGGCCGTGGGCCGGGTTGCCACCGTCGACAACGCCATCGATCCCAGCACCGACACGATCAAGGTCAAGGCGGTGTTCCCGAACCGCGACGAAACCTTGTTTCCCAATCAGGCCGTCAGCGTGACGCTGCAGCTCGATGTGCTGACCGGCGTGATTGCCGTGCCGCAGGCCGCGGTGCTGCGCGGTGCGCAGGGCTTCTATGTGTACGTTGTCAACGCCGACAACACCGTCAGCACCCGCGTGGTGACACCAGGTGCCGTCGACGAGGGCTGGATGGCGGTGGAAGGCGCTCTGAAGCTGGACGAGAAGGTGGTGATCGACGGCACCGACCGCCTGCGTGAAGGCGCCAAGGTGGAGCTGATTGCCGCCGATCCGCAGCAGCGTGCGGGCGCGAGTGCGCCAGCCGGCGGCGGGCGGCGCCCCGGCCGCTGAGCGCCGCACCATGAACCCGTCACGCCTTTTCATCGAACGTCCGGTCGCCACCTCGCTGCTGATGCTGGCGATCTTGCTGGCCGGGCTGCTGGCTTACCGGCTGATGCCGCTGTCTGCATTGCCCGAGGTGGACTACCCGACGATCCAGGTCACCACGCTGTACCCCGGGGCCAGCCCGGACGTGATGTCCACCTCGGTGACCGCGCCGCTGGAACGGCAGTTCGGGCAGATGCCGGGGCTGAACCAGATGACGAGCAGCAGCTCCGGCGGTGCCTCGGTGATCACGCTGCGCTTCTCGCTGGGCCTGCCGCTCGACGTGGCCGAACAGGAGGTGCAGGCGGCGATCAACGCCGGCACCAATCTGCTGCCCAGCGACCTGCCGATGCCGCCGATCTACAGCAAGGTCAACCCGGCCGACGCGCCGGTGTTGACCATCGCGGTGACCTCACCGTCACTGCCGGTGATCAAGCTGCACGACCTGGCCGAAAACCGCCTGGCACCCAAGCTCTCACAGGTCGAGGGCGTCGGGCTGGTCAGCATTGCAGGCAGCCGGCGCCCGGCGGTGCGCATCCAGGCAAATCCGCAGGCCCTGGCCTCGCTGGGCCTGTCGCTCGAAGACGTGCGCACCGCCATCGTCGCGGCCAACGTCAACCAGGCCAAGGGCAGTTTCGACGGTTCGCAGCGGGCCTCGACCATCGACGCCAACGACCAGCTGAAGTCGACGGTCGAATACCAGGACCTGATCCTGGTCTGGAAGAACGGCAATCCGGTGCGGCTGAAAGACGTGACGCAGATCGTCGACGAGGCCGAAAACCTGCGGCTGGCGGCGTGGTCGGAACGCACCCCCGGGGTGATCCTCAACGTGCAGCGCCAGCCGGGCGCCAACGTGATCCAGACCGTCGACCGCATCAAGGCCCTGCTGCCCAAGCTGCAGGCCTCGCTGCCGGCATCGGTCGATGTGCAGGTCATCGCCGACCGCACCACGACCATCCGTGCGTCGGTCGACGACACCGAGGTCGAGCTGCTGCTGGCGGTGGTGTTGGTCGTGATGGTGATCTTTTTCTTTCTGCGCAGCGCCAGTGCCACGGTGATCCCGAGCGTGGCGGTGCCGCTGAGCCTGATGGGCACCTTCGGCGTCATCTACCTCGCCGGGTTCTCGATCAACAACCTGACACTGATGGCGCTGGTCATCTCCACCGGCTTCGTCGTCGACGACGCCATCGTGATGATCGAGAACATCGCGCGTTTCGTCGAAGAAGGCGACTCACCGATGCAGGCGGCGCTGAAGGGCAGCCAGCAGATCGGCTTCACGATCATGTCGCTGACGGTGTCGCTGCTGGCAGTGTTGATCCCGCTGCTGTTCATGGGCGATGTGGTGGGTCGCCTGTTCCACGAGTTCGCCATCACCTTGGCGGTCGCCATCCTGATCTCGGCGTTCGTCTCGTTGACCCTCACGCCGATGATGAGTGCGCGGCTGCTGCGCCCTGAGCGCGAGCGCAGCCACAGCGGTGTCGGCGCCTGGTTCACGCAGCGCTTCGATGCGATGGTGAGCCGCTATGGCAAGGCGCTCAACTGGGTGCTCGACCGGTCCCGCACGACGCTCGGCGTGTTTGCGCTGACGCTCGGCTTGACCGGGCTGCTCTACGTGATCGTGCCCAAGGGCTTCTTTCCGGTGCAGGACACCGGTCTGATCCAGGTCATCACCGAGGCCACACAGACGACCTCGTTCAGCGCCATGTCGACGCGGCAGCAGGCGCTGGCCGACGCGATCCTGAAAGACCCGGACGTGGACCACCTCGCGTCCTTCATCGGGGTGGACGGCGCCAACGCCACCTTGAACACCGGGCGCATGCAGATCACGCTGAAGCCCTTCGCACAGCGCCACGCGTCGGCGTCCGACGTGATCCGACGCCTCGCCGAGGCGACAGCGCATGTGCCGGGCATCACCGCCCACATGCAGCCGGTGCAGGACCTGACCATCGAGGACCGCGTCTCCAAGACGCAGTACCAGTTTCTGCTCAGCTCATCGGACGCGAAAGAGCTCGCCACCAGCACCCACCGGCTGCTCGAACGCCTGCGCACGCTGCCCGACCTGGTGGACGTGGCGAGCGATCTGCAGGAACAAGGCCAGCAGGCCTATGTGCAGATCGACCGCGAAGCCGCCGGCCGCCTCGGCGTCACCGTCGCCGCGATCGACACCGCGCTGTACAACGCGTTCGGTCAGCGGTTGATCTCCACGATCTACACGCAATCCAGCCAGTACCGCGTGGTGCTGGAGGCCGCGCCGGGTCTGGGCCGCGGCCCGACGGCGATCTCGGATCTGTACCTGCCCGGCAGCACCACCAACGCGAGTGGCATCACCACGCAGGTGCAGGTGCCGCTGTCGTCGGTGGCGCAGGTGCTGGAGCGGCCGGCGGCGCTGGCGATCAACCATGTGGCGCAGTTCCCCTCGGCCACGGTGTCGTTCAACCTCGCGCCCGGGGCCTCGCTGGGCCACGCGGTGAACGCGATCAAGGCCGAGGAGGCCGGCCTCGACCTGCCGCTCAGCGTCGAGACCAGCTTCCAGGGTGCGGCAGAGGCGTTCCGCGCCTCGTTGAGCAGCACGCTGCTGCTGATCCTGGCCGCGGTGGTCACGATGTACATCGTGCTCGGTGTGCTCTACGAGAGCTACATCCACCCGATCACCATTCTCTCCACGCTGCCGTCGGCGGGACTGGGTGCCCTGCTGGCGCTGCTGGTGGCAGGGCAGGATCTGGGTGTGGTCGGCATCATCGGCATCGTGCTGCTGATCGGCATCGTCAAGAAGAACGCGATCATGATGATTGACTTCGCACTCTATGCCGAGCGCGAGGAGGGCCTGGCGCCGCGCGAGGCGATCCACAAGGCGTGCCTGCTGCGCTTCAGGCCGATCCTGATGACGACGATGGCCGCGCTGCTGGGCGCGCTGCCGCTGATGCTCGGCACCGGCGCCGGCCACGAGCTGCGTCATCCGCTGGGCGTGACGATGGTCGGCGTGTTGATCGTCAGCCAGCTGCTGACGCTGTTCACCACGCCGGTGATCTACCTCGGCTTCGCCCGCCAGGCGCAGCGGCTGAAAGCGTGGCGCGAGGGGTGGAGCCGCGCGGGCGGGCCGAGCGCCGGGCCGCCCCAAGCCGGCCTGAATCCCCTCGGGGGATCGACCGACGTACCCGCCGGGCGAGGGGCGCCGTGACAACGTGAGCATCTCCGCGCCCTTCATCCACCGGCCGGTGGCCACCACGCTGATCACGTTCGGCATCGCGCTGGCGGGCCTGCTCGGTTTCCAGCTGCTGCCGATCGCGCCCTTGCCGCAGGTGGACTTCCCGACCATCTCGGTCAGCGCGTCGTTGCCGGGCGCGAACCCCGACACGATGGCCGCGACCGTCTCCACGCCGCTGGAACGCGCGCTGGGCACGATCGCCGGGGTCAACGAGATCACCTCACGCTCTTCGCTGGGCTCGACCAACATCACGCTGCAGTTCGACCTCGATCGCGACATCAATGGCGCTGCCCGTGATGTGCAGGCGGCGATCAACGCGGCGCGTACGCTGCTGCCGACCGGCATGCCCAGCAACCCGACCTATCGCAAGGTGAACCCGGCGGCGGCGCCGATCATGATCATCGCGCTCACCTCCGACACGCTGACGCGCGGCCAGATGTACGACGCGGCCTCCACGGTGCTGGCGCAGCGCTTGTCCCAGGTGCGGGGCGTGGGGCAGGTCAACGTGGGCGGCGGGGCCTTGCCGGCGGTGCGTGTCGAGCTGGATCCCGACAAGCTGGCCGCCAAGGGCATCTCGCTCGACAAGGTGCGGCTCGCGATCAGCGCCACCAACGCCAACCGGCCGAAGGGCTCGGTCGAAGACGGCGACCACCACTGGCAGATCGGTGCCAACGACCAGGCGCTGACGTCTGCCGACTACGCGCCGGTGCTGGTGACCTATCGCGACGGTGCCGCGGTGCGGCTGCGCGACGTGGCCCGCGTGGTCGATTCGGTGCAGGACGTGCGCAATTACGGTCTGGCCAATGGCAAACCGGCGGTGGTGCTGTTCGTGTTGAAAGAGCCGGGCGCCAACATCATCGAGACGGTGCAGCGGGTGCGCGACATCCTGCCGCGCATGCAGGCGTCGATCCCGGGCGCCATCGACCTCCAGGTGATCAGCGACCGCACGCCCACCATCCGTGCGTCGCTGCGCGAGGTGGAGCGCGCAATGGCGATCTCGATCGGGCTGGTCATCCTGGTGGTCCTGCTGTTTCTGCGCAGCTGGCGCGCCACCCTGATCCCGGCGGTGGCCGTGCCGGTGTCGCTGTTGGGCACCTTCTGTGTGATGTACCTGTGCGGCTACAGCCTGGACAACCTGTCGGCCATGGCCCTGACGGTGGCCACCGGCTTCGTCGTCGACGACGCCATCGTGGTGCTGGAGAACATCACGCGCCACATTGAGCAGGGCATGGCGCCGCGCGAGGCGGCGTTGAAGGGCGCGCGCGAGATCGGCTTCACGGTGGTGTCGATCTCGCTCAGCCTGATCGCGGTCTTCATCCCGCTGTTGCTGATGGGCGGCATCGTCGGGCGGCTGTTCCGGGAGTTCGCCATCGTGTTGTCGGCGGCCATCCTGGTGTCGATGGTGGTGTCGCTGACCACCACGCCAATGATGGCGGCCAGGTTGCTGAAGCCGCGTGCCGAGAAGCGCGCGCCCGGTCGCATCGGACGGCTGCTGGCGCGGGTCACGCAGGCGATGGTGCGGGGTTATCGCCATTCATTGATCTGGACTCTGCGCCACCAGCCAGTGGCCCTGCTGGCTTTGGTGGGCGTGATCGTGCTCAACGTGCACCTTTACACGACGATCCCCAAGACCTTCTTCCCGCAGCAGGACACCGGCTCGCTGGTTGGTGGCGTGCAGGCCGATCAGGGCAGCTCGTTCCAGACCATGCAGGCCCGTGTCGACAAGTTCATGGCCATCGTGCAGGCCGACCCGGCGGTGGCGAATGTCAGCGGCTCGACCGGCGGCGGGCAGACCAACTCGGCCAACTTCTACATCACCCTCAAGCCGCTGGCCGAGCGCCGGGTGTCGGCCGATGCGGTGGTGGCGCGGCTGCGCGAGAAGCTCAGCCACGAGCCGGGCGCCAATCTGTTCTTCGCGCCGGTGCAGGACATCCGCATCGGTGGCCGTCAGTCGAGCGCGCAGTACCAGTACACGTTGCAGGCCGATGACCTCGACACCTTGCGCACCTGGGGGCCGCGGGTGCGCAACGCGCTGTCGCGGCTGCCCGAGCTGACCGACGTCAACACCGATCAGCAGGACAAGGGCCTGCAGACTTCGCTGGGGATCGACCGCGACGCCGCAGCGCGGCTCGGGGTGACGGTCAGCAACCTGGACAGCGCGCTGAACAACGCCTTTGGCCAGCGCCAGGTGGGGGTGATCTACAACGCGCTGAACCAGTACCGTGTGGTGATGGAGCTGGCGCCGCAGTACCTGCAGGGGCCGGAGACGCTGAACCACTTTTACCTCACGAGCAGCACAGGCGCGCAGGTGCCGCTGTCGACCATCGCGCGTGTCGAAACCACCAACACCCCGCTGTCCGTCAATCACCAGGGCGGTTCACCGGCCTCGACGATCAGCTTCAACCTGCCGCCGGGCGTGTCGCTGTCAGACGCCACCACGGCCATCGGCAATGCGATGGCCGAGCTGGGCGTGCCAGTGGCCTTGCGCGGCAGCTTCCAGGGCACGGCCAATGCGTTCCAGCAGTCGCTGTCGTCTCAGCCCTGGCTGATCGCTGCCGCCATCGTCGCGATCTACCTGGTGCTGGGCATGCTCTACGAGAGCCTGATCCATCCGGTGACGATCCTGTCCACGCTGCCGTCCGCTGGTGTCGGTGCGCTGCTCGCGCTGATGCTCTTCAAGACGGATTTTTCGATCATCGCGTTGATCGCGGTGATCCTGCTGATCGGCATCGTCAAGAAGAACGCGATCATGATGATCGACTTCGCCATCGGCAGGCAGCGTGAGGGGCAGGTCAGCGCCGGCGCGGCGATCTACCGTGCCGCCAACCTGCGGCTGCGACCGATCCTGATGACGACCTTCGCCGCGATCTTCGGTGCCGTGCCGCTGGCCCTCGGCACTGGCGACGGCGCCGAATTGCGCCAGCCGCTGGGCATCGCGATCGTCGGCGGCCTGATCCTGAGCCAGGTGCTGACGCTGTACACCACGCCGGTGGTGTTCGTGCTGATGGACCGGCTGAGCGCCAAGCGCTGGCGAGCGCGGCGGGCCCAGCGTGCCTCGCTCATTCAAATGGCATCTGCCTGAAGCCCCATGACCTATCGAACCCCTTCGATGCTGTTGCCGCTGGCCGCTGCCATGTTGATGTCCGCCTGTGCGGTCACCCATGTCGACCCGCCGCCGCCGGTGGCGCCTGCGGCGCAGTACAAGGCGTCGGCTGACTGGAAGCACGCCTCTTCCGCCGCCGCAGTGCCTGACGACTGGTGGACGCTGTTCAACGATCCGCTGCTCGACGATCTGCAACGCCAGCTGATGATCGGCAACGAGAACCTGAAATCTGCGTTGTCTGCTGTGACCAGTGCGCTGGCCCTGTACGACGCGAGTCGCAGCGCGCTGCTGCCCACGCTCTCGCTCGGTGCCGGCGCCACGCGCAGCGGCACACCGAGCTCGAACAGTGCCGACAAATCGTCAAAACCGGTCAACAGCCTGAACGTGACGGCCACCGCCAGCTGGGAGATCGATCTGTGGGGGCGGTTGGCTGAAGCCCGAACCGGTGCCCAGGCCTCGTTCCAGGCCAGTGCCGATGACCTCGCTGCGGTGCGTCTGTCGGCGCAGGCGCTGCTGGTGCAAACCTACCTGTCGCTGCGCACCGCCGACGCGCAGTTGTCGGTGCTGGCCCGCAGCGTCGCGGCCTACCAGCGGTCGCTCGCGTTGACACAGGTGCGCTACGACGGTGGCGTGGCCGCACGCACCGATGTGCTGCAGGCGCAGACCCAGCTCAAGTCGGCACAGGCCCAGTCGGTCGACCTGACGGCACAACGGGCGCAGCTCGAGCATGCGATTGCGGTGCTGCTCGGTGCGCCGCCGGCATCGCTGGCGCTGGAACGCAACGCCAGCCTGCCGCCGGTGCCCGAGGTACCGCAGATGCTGCCGGCCTCGCTGCTGCAGCGTCGCCCCGACATCGCAGCAGCGCAGCACCGGGTGGCGGCGGCCTATGCCCAGATCGGCGTGGCCGACGCCGCCTTTTTCCCCGATCTGACGCTGTCGGCCAGCGCGGGCTTTCGCGGCGCCTCGCTGGCCCATCTGTTCAGCGCGCCCAACCTGCTCTGGTCGCTCGGCCCCACGCTGACGCAGGCCATCTTCGATGGCGGCCAGCGCAGGCTGGCCAGCGTGCAGGCCACCGCCGCGGCCGATCAGGCCACGTCGGCCTACCGCCAGACCGTGCTCACCGCCTTGCAGGAAGTCGAGGACAACCTGGCGCTCGCGCAGCAGCTCCAGCAGGAGGCGCAATGGCAGAGCGAGGCGCTGCAAGCGGCGCAAAGCAACCTCGACATCACGCTGGAGCAGTACCGCGCCGGCACCGTGAGTTACCTCAATGTGGTGGTGGCCCAGACGGCGGCGCTCAGCAGTGAGAACACCTTGCTGTCGGTGCGCAACCGCCAGCTCGCCGCGGTCAACCAGCTGCTGAAGAACATCGCCGGGCGCTGGCAGCCCGTGTGAGCCTCGTTGACGAGACAATCGCGGCACCATGACGCCGACCACTGCCTCTTTGCCACTTTCGGCTGCACCGCAGCCGCCGTGGCTGGTGGCCGACATCGGCGGCACGCATGCCCGCTTCGGCCTCGTCGAGGGCCCGGCGCTCGCCGTCACGCAGGTCGAGCGGCTGCGCACCGAATCCCACCCGCAGCTGATCGATGCAGCGCGTGCCTACCTGGCCTCGCTGCCAGCATCGCTGAGACGGCCGACACGGGCCTGCCTGGCTGTGGCGGCGCCGCTGGATGGCGACGAGGTGCGTTTCATCAACCACCCGTGGCGGTTCTCGCGTGATGCCTTGCAGCGCGATCTTGGGCTCGAACGGCTGATCCTGCTCAATGATTTCGAGGCGCTGGCATTGGCGCTGCCGGGTCTCCCGGCCGAGGGGCTGCGCAAGCACGCACCAGCGCCCGGGCAGGTGCCGTCCGCAGCGCAGCACGGGACGCTGGCCGTCGTCGGAGCGGGCACCGGCCTCGGTGTCGCCGGTCTGATCCGGACGGCCGCGGGCTGGCAGGCCGTTCCGGGCGAGGGTGGGCATGTCACGCTGGCCGCCTGCGACGATTTCGAGGTGGCCGTGCTGGCGGCCGCCCGCCGCGAGTTGACGCATGTGTCGGCCGAGCGACTGCTCTCCGGCGTCGGGCTGCCGCTGTTGCACCGCGCGGTGGCAGCAGCGTCCGGCCGTTCGATTGACCTGGCGATGCGCACTGAAGCCATCGTGCAGAGCGGCATCGATCAAGACGGCGGCGGCGATGCCGATTGCGCGCGGACGCTCGCCGTGTTCTGCGCGCTGCTGGGCACCGTTGCTGGCAATGTCGCGCTGACGCTGGGCGCGCGCGGCGGCATGTACATCGGCGGCGGCATCGTGCCGCGGATGGCCGATCTGTTCTTCGCCTCGGCATTTCGCGAACGCTTCGAGGCGAAAGGGCGCTATCGCGACTACATGCGTGCGATTCCAACCGCCTTGGTCATCGACTCGCAGGCGGCGCTGACCGGCGCTGCAGTCGCCCTGGCGCAGGCGGTGGCCGCCGCCTGACAGCACCTCGGATGGCCCAGGGGCGCCACCGTACAATCTGCGGGTTTTGCCCAAGGCGTTTCTCGCCGCTCCAACAGAGGATTTCACGTGTTCATTTCTGACGCTTTCGCCCAGGCCGCACCGGCTGCCACCGGGAGCCCCGACATGTTCGGCAGCCTCGGCTCCATGCTGCCGCTGGTGCTGATGTTCGTGGTGCTGTACTTCGTGATGATTCGTCCGCAGATGAAGCGTCAGAAGGAGCAGAAGGCGATGATCGATGCGCTGGCCAAGGGCGATGAGGTGGTCATTGGGGGTGGCGTGCTCGGCAAGGTCGCCAAGCTGGGTGAAACCTACCTGTCGATCGAAGTTGCCAACGGTGTCGAGATCCAGGTGCAGCGCGCGTCAGTGCTGCAGGTGCTGCCCAAGGGCACGTTCAAATAAAGGCCTGACGCAGGCTGCTGCGTTGCGGGTGCGACACCCCCATCCCTTCGGTGCCAGCCTGCAGGCCGGCTGCCGATCGATCGCCAGAAAGGCGTCATGAACCGCTATCCCCTCTGGAAGTACGCGATCCTGCTGGTAGCCCTGCTGGTCGGCCTGGTCTACACCTTGCCGAACCTGTTCGGCGAAGCTCCCGCGGTGCAGGTCAGCAGCGGCCGCGCCACGTTGAAGATCGACAGCAGCGTCGCCACCCGCGTTGAAGGCGTCCTGACGCAGGCCGGCCTGAAAGCCGACTTCGTGCAGTTCGAAGGCAACTCGGTGAAGGCTCGCTTTGCCGACACCGACACGCAGATCAAGGCCAAGGACGCCATCGGCAAGGCCCTGAACCCGGACCTTGCCGAGCCAAGCTACATCGTCGCGCTGAACCTGCTGTCGCGCTCGCCGCACTGGCTGACCGCGGTGCATGCGCTGCCGATGTCGCTGGGGCTGGACCTGCGTGGTGGCGTGCACTTCCTGATGCAGGTCGACATGAAGTCGGCGCTGACAAAAAAGGCCGAATCGCTGACCGGCGACGTGCGCCAGCTGCTGCGCGACAAGAATCTGCGCCATGCCGGCATCGTGCGCGAAGGCGATTCGGTGGTCGGGCGCTTTCGCGACCGAGAGACGCTGACCGCGGCGCGCAACCTGTTGGAAGATGAACTGCGCGATCTGCAGTGGACCGAAACCCCCGATGGCACCGACATCAAGCTGGTCGGCGTGCTGAAGCAGGCTGCGTCTCGGCTGGTGCAGGAAGCGGCCGTGAAGCAGAACATCACCACGCTGCACAACCGGGTCAATGAACTCGGCGTGTCGGAACCGGTGATCCAGCAGCAGGGTGCCGACCGCGTGGTGGTGCAGCTGCCCGGCGTGCAAGACACGGCAAAAGCCAAGGACATCATCGGCCGCACGGCGACGCTGGAAGTGCGCATGGTCGATGAAAGCACCGAAGCTGCCGCGGCTGCTGCGGGCACCGGGCCGGTACCGTTCGGCACCGAGCGCTACACCGAGCGCAATGGCGTTGCGCTGATCCTCAAGCGCCAGGTGATCTTGACCGGCGAGAACCTGACCGACGCTCAGGCCGGTTTTGACGGGCAGACCCAGGAACCCAGCGTCAACCTCACGCTCGACGCCAAAGGCTCACGCATCTTCAAGGACGTGACGCGCGAGAACATTGGCAAGCGCATGGCGATCCTGCTGTTCGAGAAGGGCAAGGGCGAGGTCGTCACCGCGCCGGTGATCCGTGCTGAGATCGGTGGCGGTCGGGTGCAGATTTCGGGTCGCATGACCACCGCCGAAGCAGCCGACACCTCGCTGCTGCTGCGCTCGGGATCGCTCGCCGCACCGATGGAGATCATCGAGGAGCGCACGATTGGTCCAAGCCTGGGTGCCGACAACATCTCGAAGGGCTTCAACAGCGTGCTGTACGGATTTGCAGCCATCGCTGTCTTCATGTGCCTTTACTACATGCTGTTCGGCATGATCTCGACACTCGCGCTCGCGTTCAACCTGCTGCTGTTGGTGTCGGTGCTGTCGATGCTGCAGGCCAGCCTGACGCTGCCGGGCATGGCGGCCATCGCGTTGACGCTGGGCATGGCGATCGACGCCAACGTGCTGATCAACGAGCGGGTGCGCGAAGAGTTGCGCAACGGCGCGTCGCCGCAGGCGGCGATCCACAACGGCTACGAACGGGCCTTCACCACCATCCTCGATTCGAACGTCACCACGCTGATCGCCGGTCTGGCGCTGCTGGCCTTCGGCTCCGGGCCGGTGCGCGGTTTCGCGGTCGTGCACTGCCTGGGCATCCTGACCTCGATGTTCTCGGCGGTGGTTTTTTCGCGCGGTCTGGTCAACCTCTGGTACGGGCGGCAGAAGAAGCTCAAGGGCGTGTCCATCGGGCAGGTCTGGAAACCCAGCGGTGACGTCAGCGCCAAGCGCTGAACTAGGAGTTCAAGATGGAGTTTTTCAGGATCCGGCGTGACATCCCGTTCATGCGCCATGCGTTGGTGCTCAACGTGATTTCGGCCTTGACCTTCGCTGCGGCGGTGTTCTTCATCGCCACGCGCGGGCTGCATTTCTCGATCGAGTTCACCGGCGGCACGGTGGTCGAGGTGGCCTATGCGCAGGCGGCCGACATCAACAAGGTGCGCAGCACCGTCGAGTCGCTGCAGTTCGGCGAGGTGCAGGTGCAGAATTTCGGCACTTCGCGCGACGTGCTGATCCGTCTGCCCGTCAGCGGCGATGTGAAGCAGGCCGAGGTGGTGTCGCGTGTGTTCGGTGCGTTGTGTCAGGCCGAAGGCGGCACGGTCAGCACGCAGCAGATCACCTCCGACAAGGGCGCCCAGACCACCGCGCCGGTGTGTGGCGAGGTCGGTGCCGAGAAGGTCAAACTGCAGCGCAGCGAATTCGTCGGGCCGTCGGTCGGGTCGGAACTGGCGCGCGATGGTGCGCTGGCGCTGGCGGTGACGATCGCCGGCATCATGCTGTATCTGGCAGTGCGCTTCGAGTGGAAGTTCTCGGTGGCCGGCATCGTTGCCAACCTGCACGACGTGATCATCATCGTCGGCTTCTTTGCGTTCTTCCAGTGGGAGTTTTCGCTGTCGGTGCTGGCCGCGGTGCTGGCGGTGCTGGGCTATTCGGTGAATGAGTCGGTGGTCATCTTCGACCGGATCCGCGAGGCCTTCCGCAAGTACCGCAAACTGACCACACCGCAGGTGATCGACCATGCCATCACCAGCACCATCAGCCGCACCATCATCACCCACGGCTGCACGCTGGTGATGGTGGTGTCGATGCTGATCTTCGGCGGCCCGACGCTGCACTACTTCGCGGTCGCGCTGACCATCGGCATCCTGTTCGGCATCTACTCGTCGGTGTTCGTTGCTGCTGCCATCGCGATGTGGCTGGGCGTCAAGCGCGAGGACCTGCTGAAGTCGTCGGGCAAGGAGCTCGATCCCGATGACCCGAACGCCGGGGCGGTGGTGTAGAGTCGTTTTGAACTCCTCCTTGCAACCGACACGAAACCATGGCGTCCACGGCCCACTCGATGGCCCAGGCCACCCAGGCCCGCTGTGCGTACGTCGAAGGATTGCTGGACGGCATGCCGGGTGTGGTGCAGGCGGTTGATCAGGGCGCGCGACTGCTGCTCAGTCAGGTCGCCGATCCGGCCACGCAGATGCGTCGCCGTGATGCCGTTGAAGACCTGAAGAACACTGCCGGTTTCTGGCTGCAAGGCGCGATCTCGATGCTGCGCGGCGCGCTGACCAGCGGCATCGTTTCGGCCACACGACCGAACGATCTGCCGATGCCCGGTGATCGGCAGAACTTCAGCCTGGTCGACAACGAAACCATCGAAGGCGAGATCCTCAGCTCGCGGCTCGCGCTGGCAGTGATGGACCGCGCGTCCTGGGAGTTCACCGATCTGCGCTCGCGCATGACACTGCTCGAAGGCCGCGACGAGCTCGATGCCAACGACATCCTGCGCCCGCATGTGCTGGCGCGCATCGCGATCAACTCGTGGCGCGCGGCGGGCCTGAGCCACGAGACCTGGCGCACGCTGCAAAGCGTGCTGCATGAGGAATTCGCGCACTTCAACGAAGAGGCGTATCACGAGGCGAACCGGCTGCTGATCCAGCAGCGGGTGTTGCCCGAAATCGATCTGCGGCCCTTCATCCGCCGTTCGCGCAATGCGGCTTTCGTCAACACACACTCCGGGGCGCTGGCCGGGGTGGGTTCGGGTGGGGCCGCGGGGCGTGACAGCGTCGGCGCGCCGACGGTTCGAGGCCACCTGGCCGAGCCGCGGGCGAGCCGCCGCAACGCGCTGCCCGACGGGCCCGCCCATGAAACCCGCCTGATGAGCCGTGTCGGGACGCTGGTTCGTGGCGGTTCCGACCACGCCGATGCGGTGCTGGGTCGGCTGAACCGGTTGATCGGTCGCCAACTGCCTGACTTCGCCCGCACCGCCCACGGGCCGGCCTCGCCGGCGCTGGACGCGGCGATCACCAGCGCCCAGCAAGGTATCGCGCTGCGGCTGACCCCGGACTCCGGTGGCCGCTATGCCGCCGGCCCGGTCAGCACGCCGGCGATGCTGGAGGAGCTGCACCAGCGCAAGCAGGCCTTGAAGGCCGCCGCGTCGTCACCGGGCGAGCGCGCGACGATCGAGGTGGTGGCCTTGCTGTTCCAGAGCATCCTGACCGAGGAGCGCATTCCGGCATCTGTGCGCGTATGGTTCGCGCGGCTGCAGATGCCGGTGCTGCGGGTGGCGGTGGGTGAGCCCGATTTCTTCGCCACCACCGACCACCCGGCGCGCCGACTGATCGACCGCATGGGCGCTTGTGTGATGGGTTTCGATGCGCACAGCACGCGGGTGTCGGGCGGCGCGGTCGAGAAGGAGATCAAGCGCGTCGTGCAGGTCGTCGAAGCCTATCCGGACACCGGCCGCCGGGTGTTCCAGACGGTGCTGACCGAATTCGAACGCTTCCTCGAGCACTATTTCAAGAACGAGAACGAGGCCTCGCGCAAAGGCGTCTCGCTGGCGCAGCAGGTCGAGCAGCGCGAGACCTTGGCCATCCAGTACACGATCGAGTTGCGCAAGATGCTCAACGAGGTGCCGGTGCCCGAAGGCGTGCGCGAATTCCTGTTCCATGTCTGGGCCGACGTGCTGGCGATGACGGCGGTCAAGGCGGGTCTGGGCAGTGACGACATCAAGGAGATGAAGCGCGCGGCAGCCGATCTGATCTGGTCGGCGAGCGCCAAGGTATCGCGCGACGAGCGCGCCGATGTGATCCGCCGCCTGCCGCCGCTACTGAAGATCCTGCGCGACGGCATGCAGGGCGCCGGTGTTGCGCAGGCTGCGCAGGACGAGCACATCCAGCGCCTCAACACCGCGCTCGCTGCGGCCTTCACCGCGCGCACCGCGTCAATTCCGAAGGATCGCCTCGACCAGCTGATGGTGCGCCTGGAAACGCTGGAAGAGCTGCTGCCCGACGCCGACGACATGGAGATCGACGAGTCGCTGGTGCTCGATCTGTCAGGCCACGAAAGCAACGAGCTAGAAGTGGTCAACGCCGGTGGTTCGATGCCGACGCCAGCGATGGCCGCCTGGGCGCGCGAGCTGCAGGTCGGCGGCTGGTACATGCTCGACTACCGCGATCGCAACGAGTCGGTGCAATTGGCCTGGCAGGGCATGCGCCGGCAGCTGTCGCTGTTCGTGACGCCGCAGGGCCGAGGCATCCTGTTCCAGCAGCAGCGACTGGCGGCATTCCTGCAGGCCGGCCTGCTGGTGCCGGTGCAGGACGAATCGCTGACGGTGCGCGCCACCCGCACCGCGCTGGCCCAGCTCGATGTCGATCCGAGTCGGCTGCTGAATTGATCTTCCTGTGAAAAAGCCACCCGACGGTGGCTTGGCGATGGGGCTCCGCTCCTCAATGAATCAGCCGGTCCTCTTCGTCGACAAACAACTCGTCGAGGATCAGCGCATCGGGCTCTTCGCCGAGGCTCCAGAACACCATCAGCACGATGATCTTCAGGTCTTCCAGGTCGAGCGGGTCGCCGGGGATCGCACTGGCGCGATCGATCACCATTTCACGCATCGGAGGCGGCAACACGCCGGCCGATTCGAGGAAACTGACAAAGCCGATCGAGGCCTCGCCCAAGTGCTCCTGCTCGGCCGGCGAATAGACGCGCAGACTGCGCTCACCTTGTTCACCGACATACGATTCAGCCGCCGTGGCCAGCCCGTCAAGCCATGACAGCGCCTCCTGGATCTCGTCGGATTCGAAGCCAACCGACGAGAGTTTGCGAGTCAACTGGGCGTGATCCGGACAGGCATCGGGGCGCCAGTAGTTCTCGTACAGATAGACAAGCACATCGAACATGAATCCATCATACCCGAGGCGATCGGGCCTCCGGGTGGCGTTCAGGTCGTCGCAATACGCTGAAACAATTGGCCTGGCAGGCGCGCCACCTGGCCGCACAATTCCAGGTCGAGCAGGCGAATGTTCAGCGCGTGCGCCGACCAGCCGGTGCGTGCGATTAGCGCGTCGAGCGACATCAGCTCGTAGCCCATCACGGCCAGCAGCGGGTCGCCAGGCGTCGCTTCGGTGGCCTGCGCTGCAGCACGCGGGCGAGCGGCGGCCAAGGCGGGCAGTTCGTCCTGCACATCGGCTGCCGACTCGACCAGCTTGGCCCCCTGCTTGATTAGGGCATGGCAGCCGCGGGATTGCGGTGCATGGATCGAGCCGGGGATCGCGAACACCTCGCGCCCGGCTTCCAGGGCCATCCGCGCCGTGATCA
>JANXTP010000098.1 GCA_025352345.1 Burkholderiales bacterium
CGTTGCTTCCCGTGCTGTCGATCACTGTCGTGCTGTCTGCCACATCGGCAATTCAACTGGCACTACTGAAGGCGCGATTTCTTCATCGCTCGATTGCGATTGCCTATCTGGTGGGAAACGCTGCGGGTGCAACGACGGGCATCGTCTGTGCTGTGGCTGGCCTAGCTTATTGGTCGCTGGTCGCCAAGGCCTTGGTTGAGGGCGCGCTGATTTCGGCGCTGCTGGTCTGGCTGTCGCCCTGGAAGCCTCGTTTGCGGTTTGATGCGGCTGCATGGCGAGGGCTGCTGCGCAAAAGCAGGCCAGTAATCGGAATGCGCTTGCTCGATATCGTTAACCAGCGACTGGACGCACTGCTGATTGGTGCCCGTCTGGGTGCCACCGCTCTGGGCTTGTATTCGACTGGGCAGCGCATTTACCAAATCGTGCTCGAAGTATTGTTTTCTGCTGTGAATCAGGTTTCTCTGCCGATCTTCAGCCGATTCAGTGACCAGCCGGGTCGGGCGGCAGATATCCTGTTGCGATTGGTGAGCTGCACATCGCTGCTCACTTTTCCCGCTTTTGCGCTCATGTCTGCCACAGCGGTCGATATGACCACAGTTGTTTTCGGCGACAAATGGCGAGCTTCTGGGCCGGTGTTGTCAGTGTTCGCCATTGGAGGCATTCTTTTCTCCGTCAGCTATTTCAATGCGCCATTGCTTATGGCCAGTGGGCGTGCAAAACAGTTGTTCTGGTTAAGCGTGCTGAACGCGGTCGGCAACACAATTGGCTTTCTCATTGCAGTGCCCTTCGGCGCCGTTGCGGTAGCGGCTGCGTTCGTGATACGCGGCTTTGTGGTCTACCCCGTCAATTTGTTCTTGTTGCGCGAAGCCTGCGGCATGTCTATTGCGCGTTACGCACGTGCTCTATGGCCTGCAGCCGCTTCCAGCGCGCTGGCAGCAATCGCGGCATGGGCATGCGGCGTTGAACTGACGCAATGGCCTTCGGCGGCGCGATTGCTGTGCGCATTGGGTGTCGGGGTGGGTGTGTACGCGCTGGCGATCATCTGCCTATTCCGCACCGAGGCATATTCCGCCGTGAGTGAAGTGATGGGCATGGTGAAGGCGGCGCGTGCACCGGGGCTGTCGAAGAGCTTGGAGACTTGAGAGTGATGCAACAACCGCTTACCCCCCCCCGAGCGCGTGAGGTGCTGGCAACGATTCGTGACGGGTATGCGAAGGCGTTGGTGCCAGGGCTACCTACAGCGCTGCTTGACTTCCCAGATCACAGCAACGTCGGCGACAGCGCGATCTGGGCAGGCGAGATGGTCGGCTTGCGTGAGGTTAACTGTGATTTGCGATATGTCTGCGACTTGGATTCCTTCAGCGAGGCGGTGCTGCGCAGGCGCATGCCGTACGGTCAAATCCTGCTCCACGGTGGCGGCAACTTCGGCACCGTTTGGCCTCGCTACCAGGCGTTTCGAGAGGCGGTCGTGCAGCGCTTCACCGACTATCGGGTGGTGCAGTTGCCGCAAAGCTTGCACTTTGACGACGATGCTGTGCTGGCGCGGGCGCGCCGGCGGTTGATTGCTCACCCGGATTTCCTGTTGATGGTGAGAGACCGACGCAGCGAAGCACTGGCACGTGATCAATTAAATGTGCCAGCGCTGCTGTGCCCTGACTCCGCCCTGTTGCTGCAAGGCAGCTTGCACCGAGCAACGCCCTCAGTGGATGTGCTGGTGCTTGCACGCACCGACAAAGAAGCTCAGAGCGGCGGTCTGCACGCATTCACGCTGCCAGGGCACAGCGTGGTGGGAGTCGACTGGCTCGACGAAGACGTCACGGCACTGATTCGAATGACTTCGTGGACGAAGCGTCTGGGCAAATCCTGGTTGGGCAGTTTCGGCCGGGTTCAGCAAGCCGAGCGAATTGCGTTTCGGCAGCTGGCGAATGCACGGGTCGCACGCGGGGTTGAGATGTTGTCGCGCGGGCGGGTTGTCGTCACCGATCGGCTGCACGCCCACATCATTTGCATGATGCTGGGCATCCCGCACATCGTGCTCGACAACAACTACGGCAAGCTTGGTGAGTTCATCGATTGCTGGCATCACGGCGATCCGCTGGTGCGAAGGGTGGCTACCGCAGAAGCAGCACAAAGAGAGGCTCTTACCCTGCTGAACGAGACCGCCGCCTCAGTGGCCTTCGCCCCAGCAGTGACCAAGTCGAATTGAAGCCCGCGTCTGTGACATGAACTTCGCCGATTACGACGCGATCATCCGTACGGATCATCACGATGCCACGCTAGAGCGTGCGGTGGCAGCGTTGCGGCGGCAGACCATGCCGCCACGACGCATCATCTTTGTGGACTCTTCATGCGATTCAGCCTGCCGAGACCACTTGACGACGCTGGGCGATACCGTCGTACCGTATCCGCAGTCGGTATTCAACTTTTCGATTGCCATCAATGTCGGGGTGGCAGCAGCGACATCGCCTCGTGTACTTCTGATCAGTTCACATGTCGTGCTGGATGATCCGCGGCTGATCGAAGAGGGCTGCGCGCGCGCGAGAGATGCCGCCGCGGAGGTTGTTTACTGGATACCAGCCGACGACGGCGTTGCCGAGGTGTTCAGAGTCGACAAGAACTTGTTCGACGGGCACAACGGTCTGTCGAACGCCTGTGCCATGCTCCCCAGACCAACCGCGTTGGAGCGGCCCTTTAGCGCCGAGGTATTTTCGGCAGAGGATCAGGAATGGGCAGGCTGGTTTCTGCGGGAGCGTCACGGCAGCACACTGCGCGTAAAACTCCCCCATGTGCTTTATCTGAACCGCAACATCAACATGCTGAAAACGATCAACGAGGAAATCGCCATCGCCTATTTCACGGACCGCCGGTGGTTGCGGCCTCACCGAATCATCGAGCGTGTTTTGCGGGCCGCCCTTGCTGTCTTCCGTCGGCGTCCCGAACGGGCCCGGATGCATTGGGAAATCGCCAAGGGCCTGCTGGCGGCTAATTTTCGAAAGCCGGCTCGTTTGTCCAAATATTATTGATCACGAAGACCTCGTTATTTTCATCGATCCTGCCGTGTCGTCGAGTGAAAACTGGCCACTCACAGTTCTTAGATATTCATCAGTGGCTTTTCGGCAACCACCCCAGTCGTGATAGTCGTCAAGCACGATGCTTCCGCCGACCGACAGCCTTGGGGAAAGTCGTTCCAGACAAACCTTGACGGGGTCGTACCAATCCACATCAATGTGGGCAAAGGCAATCGCACCGGTTGGTTGCAAGGTTTCCTGCAACAGGCCTTTGATCAGCCGCACCTGCTGAGCCGCGATGTCGACACCGAAGCGCCGCAGGTTGCCTTGCGCAATTTCGTAGAGGTCGCGCTCGTATCCGTAGTACGGGTTGCCATCGATCCCGACGGACTTTCCTTCTACGATGTGCCGGTAGCGTTCGTGCACGTCTGGCGTGTCTTCCTGCGTTGGCGCCGGGATCATGCCGAAGACGTCGTAGACCGAAAACGGACGGGCTGCTCCTTTGACGCCAGCGATCAAAATCGCTGATCCACCTAGGGCACAGCCTGCCTCAATGAATTCGCCTTGCACCTGCTCTGCTTCAATCCGACGGCAGGTTTGCGCGATGCTCACCAGCTTGCTGTCTGACAGGTAAGTCAACTTTGCCGCGCGAATGGACATGACGAGATTGCGCTCGTTCTCGGTAAGGCCAGACAGCTCTTGTTTTGCCGGACGAATGAGCTTTCGAATTGCGGCGCGAATGGTCTGTTGCACAAATGTCTCCCGAGGTTTGAAAAGACAAGACCGTAGACAGGCTAGGCGGGGTAACTGGCCCGTACGGGCTGCAACTTCGGCAGCAGCGCTACAAAGTGTTACTCATCAGTGAAGAACGGTCGAGCGCGGCCCGCTTTCTACTGCGCGGAGCGACCTCGGAATCTCTCCGCGACCAGTACCCCAACCTTGATCCCGGGTTGCTCAATGAGGTGATGCACCAGCCAACATGCCAACAGACATGGCGGCAGAAGCAACAAGCTTTCGAGACTCCACCGCTCCCAAGTATTGAGATTGACAAACCACGACTGTCTCAACAGCAAGGCGGCAAGCGGCAGCAGCAACAGCAGATGCAGCAGGTAGATGCTGTAGGCGTAATCGCCGGCAAAGGTCCCATATCGTGATGCGAAGGCCTCCCGCAATGGCTGCAGCGCACGATGAACCCCCCCCCACCCTTGTAAATGCTGCCCGGCTAGCAGGACGCAGAAGCCCATTGCCATGATCGCAAACAACACCGCCTCGGCATTATGGACTCGGACCACATTGAGCAACGCGATTAAGCTGACTAGCAGTATCGGCAGTCCCATCTTTTTGTGTGCCAGTCCATAGGCAACAAGTACGCCGACCATAAACACTGGTAACTTGATAAGCAGAAAGCTGGGCATCTCGAAGAGGGCATAGACGCCGCGAAAGGCGATGCTGAGCACAAAGGTCGACAGCACGACCAGCATGGTGCGCCAGCGTCGCAGGCGTGGCCCGAGCACCAGCATCAGGAATGGCAGCGCCGCATAGAACTGCATTTCAAGGCCGATTGACCAATCCGGAAGCGGTGTTCTGAAAGCAAACTGCGGAAATGCACCGAAGATAAAGGTGACATGCGTCAAAACATTGGTCCAAGAGCGATCGAGATAGCGCTCTGGTCTCGTAGCTGTCCAGGGGTAATGGGTTGCGATCTCTGTGCGGAACTCGCCGAGAGTCGGCCCGAGAACGAGCGCCAGGCCTAGCAGGATGAAGTAGGCAGGCGCGATACGGAACCAGCGCTTCGTCCAGAAGTGCATCCAAGTCCGTGGCGCGTTCCATGCCTTTGTCTGATAACGGTCAAGGTAGTGATGCGCCATCAGAAAGCCAGAAATCATCATGAACAAATCAACAGCCGAACCTCCCCAGGACAAAACCGGTACCGATGACATACCGACCAGAATACTGACGTGGGATAGCAGCACCCAGAGCGCAGCCAATCCCCGAAGCCCATCCAGGACGCCAATGTGCGCGCCATCCGCATTCGTTTGACTCATTCTTCCTCCGCATACGGGTCTACAGCAGTATCGAGCCAAGCGAGGTTGCGCCGAGGGTAAAACTGCTTCAAGTCCGTTGCCTGGGGTGCTGTGTTCGCTTGTCGCGCGATTCAAGGCATTGACGTTTGTCCAGGTTCGCACCCGCCGCGCCCCCGAGAACCAGCACACGACTCAGGCGCTCTGCGGTCACCGTGGCATTCGTCTCGAATTGCCACGCTTGTTACCACTTCGGTGTCACCGAGCGGCACAGCGTTTGCTGCCAAACTCAAGACACAGCGGTCAGGAGCCATCTCACGTTGAGGTCGCGGCCGCCAGTTCACCCCGCCTCATGCGCATTGCGTACCTGATCAGCCAATACCCCAAAGTCAGCCACAGCTTCATCCGACGCGAAATCCATGCCCTCGAAAGCCTGGGGCTGCAGGTCGATCGCATTTCCATCCGTGGCTGGGACGAACCACTGGCCGATGCCGAAGACATCGCCGAGCGCGCGATCACCCGCTATGTGCTGAAGCAAAGTGCCTTGCGAATGATGGGTGCCGTTGCGGCTTCGCTGTTCGCCTCGCCGCAGCGCTTCTGGCGCGCGCTGTCTTCGGCCGTCGGCATGGCGTCGAAGTCAGACCGCTCGCTGCCCTATCACCTCATTTATCTACTGGAAGCCTGCTGCATCAGCCGCTGGCTGCAAGCGCGTGATGTGCGCCACCTGCATGCGCATTTCGGCACCAACCCGGCCGAGGTCGCGATGCTGGTGCACATGCTGTGCGGCGTGCCCTACAGCTTCACGGTGCACGGCCCCGATGAATTCGATCGGCCGCAGTTCGCGCGGCTGCGCGACAAGGCGCGCCACGCGGCCTTTGTGGTGGGCGTGAGCAGCTATGGCCGCAGCCAGTTGCTGCGCTGGGTCGACGACGACCAATGGGGCCGTGTGCACGTAGTGCATTGCGGCCTCGATGCCAGCTTTCTGAACGCCGCGCCGGTGCCGGTGCCCGATGTGCCGCGCATGGTGTGCATCGGCCGGCTGTCGGGGCAGAAGGGCCAGCTCATCCTGCTGCAGGCCGCGGCCGTGTTGATGAACGAGGGTGTGCCGTTCGAGCTGGTGCTGGCCGGCGACGGCGAGATGCGCGCGGTGATCGAGGCCGCCATCGCGCGGCTGGGCCTGGTGCAGCGGGTGCGCGTCACCGGCTGGATCGACGCCGCCCAGGTGCGTGAAGAATTGCTGGCCGCCCGCGCGATGGTGCTGCCCAGCTTCGCCGAGGGCCTGCCGGTGGTGGTGATGGAGGCGATGGCGCTGGGGCGCCCGGTGCTCACCACCTACATCGCCGGCATTCCGGAGCTGGTGCAGCCCGGCCGCACCGGCTGGCTGTTTCCGGCCGGCGATGTCGATGCGCTGGTCACAGCTGTGAAGGAATGCCTTTCCACGCCCACGGCTGAACTCGACCGCATGGGCGCCAATGCCCGCGAGCGCGTTCGTGAGCGGCATGACGCGGTGTGCGAAGCCAGAAAACTCGCTGCTTTGATGAACGCCACGCACCCCACCGAGGCTGCCAGATGATCGTCATTGATATCTTGTTGTTCCTGGTGGTGGCGCTGCTGGCGCTGCCGGTGGTTGTGGTGTTCGTGGAGGTGCTGGCGGCCGTATGTTTGCCCGATCGGCCTGTGCCTGCCGCGGCCGGCCCTCGTGCGCCGTTGGCGGTGCTGGTGCCAGCCCATGATGAGGCCTTGGTGATCCGCGCCACGCTCGAGCGCATCACACCGCAGTTGCAGCTCAGTGACCGGCTGGTCGTGGTGGCTGACAACTGCAGCGACGACACGGCGGCAATAGCCCGGGCCTGCGGTGCCGAAGTGCTTGAGCGTGTGAACGCCACGCTGCGCGGCAAGGGCTACGCGCTCGACCACGGGGTGCGTCACCTGGAAGCAGCGCCCCCAGCCGCGGTGGTCATCGTCGATGCCGATTGCGATGTGGCACCGGGCACCATCGAGAAGTTGTTTCGCCAGTGCCAGCTGTCTGGCCGGCCGGCTCAGGCGCTCTACGCCATGGAGGTGGCGCCAGGCGGCGGTGCCATGTCGCCCATCTCGGCCTTTGCGTGGCGGCTGCGGGTGATCGTGTGCCCGATCGGCATGCACAAGCTGGGTGGGCCCTGCAACCTGATGGGTTCGGGCATGGCGATCCCATGGCCACTGGTGCGCGGCATCGATCTGGCCAGCGGCCACATCGCCGAAGACATGAAGATGGGTGTGGATCTGGCACGCCGCGGCGCGCCGCCTATGCTTTGCCCGCAGGCGTTGGTGACCAGCACCTTCCCGGTCAGCCGTGCGGGGGCGGCTTCGCAGCGCACGCGTTGGGAGCACGGCCACATCGGGATGATCATCGATGAGGTGCCGGCGCTTATCCGCGATGCGGCGCGGGGCATCGGCGCCGGTCTGTTGCCCATCGCACTGGAAATCTGCATCCCGCCCAAGGCCTTGCTGGTCCTGTTGTTGCTTACGTCGACACTGGTGACGGCGTTGGGCGCAGCCATCGGAGCATCTGCCTGGCCGTTTGCCGTGGCTGCCGCCGAACTGGGTTTGTTCACCGTGGCTGTGATGCTGGCGTGGGCTCGCTTTGCGCGCGACATATTGCCGTTGTCCGAGGTGCCGCGAATAGGGCTGTACGTGTTCGCCAAGATTCCGCTGTACCTTCGTTTTCTGGTCCGCCGTCAGGTGGAATGGGTGCGCTCCAAGCGCGATGCTGATTGATCTGCCATGAATGACCGCACTTCCGTGCTGCCGCAGCAACTGCCCACCGACTTTCAGCGCCCGGTGTTCTGTCTGCTGGGCGTTGCGTTCGAGATCATTGACATGCCCGCAGTGCTGGATCGCATGAAGCAGGCGGCGCGCGACCGCAGCCGCCTGGTGTTATCGACGCCCAACGTCAACAACATCGTGACGGTGCAGCGCAATGCGGCCTACCGCGACGCGGTAGCGGGTTGCGAGCTCGTCGTGCCCGACGGCATGCCGCTGGTGTGGATGGCGCGATGGCTGGGCATACGCACGCGCCGCATTGCTGGCTCTGACCTGTTCCAGTCGTTGATGGACGGTGAAGTCGGCCCGCTGCGGGTGTTTTTCTTCGGCGCGCCTGAGGGCGTCGCGCAAACGGCATGCGAGCGTTTGAACCGCGATGGCGGGCCAGTGTTCGGCGCCGGCTGGCACTACCCCGGTTTCGGTTCGGTGGCCGAGATGACGGCACCCGAGGTGCTGGCCCGCATCAATGCGGCGGCGCCTGATTTCGTGGTGGTTGCGCTGGGCACCGCGAAGGGCCAGCAATGGATAACGCGTGCCAGCACGGGCCTGACGGTGCCGCTGCTGAGCCACCTGGGCGCGGTGGTCAACTTTGTGGCCGGTTCGCTGCGGCGTGCGCCGCTGTGGATGCAGAACCTGGGCCTCGAATGGCTGTGGCGCATTCGCGAGGAGCCCGCGCTGTGGCGCCGCTATGCGACCGATGGCTGGGCGCTCGGTGGCCTGTGCCTGCGCAGCGTGCTGCCGCTGGTGCTGCGGCGGCTGTGGCGCGCGGTCGTGCCGGTGCGCTCGTCGGCGCGCGTCGATCTGGCTGTGCTCGACGCTGGGCAGAAGCGGCTCACCTTGTCCGGCAACTGGCTGCCTGCCGATTTGGCCCGGCTGCGCGAGGCGCTGACCGTGCTGACCGCCAAGGACAGCGCCGTGCTCATCAATGCGCAGGCGCTGGGTTGGGTCGATCACACTTTCATCGGCTTGTTGATCCGGCTCTACGGCCACCAGCACCAGCGCGGACTGCGCTTCCTGATCGATCGGCCCAGCGCTGCCTTTGCCAGGCAGCTGCGCTGGCATTGCGCCGACTATCTGCTGGCCGCGGTTGAAGTCTCCGTTCCCTCTGACGTTCGAAAGGTCTCGGCATGACCACCATCATCAAGGCGCGTGCGCCGCTGCGCCTCGGGCTGGCCGGCGGCGGCACCGATGTCTCGCCGTTCTGCGACATCCACGGCGGTGCGGTGCTGAACGCCACCATCGACCGCTATGCCTACGCCATCATCCGCACGCTCGACGAGCCGGTGGTGCGCTTCGTCGCCTCGGACCAGGAGCGCAGCTGCACGCTGCCGCTGGCAGCCCGCTTCGAGCTCGATGGCACGCTGAACCTGCACAAGGCGGTCTACAACACCGTGGTTCAGCTGTTCAACGACGGCAAACCGATCGCGCTGGAGCTGACCTCGTTCTGCGACGCGCCGGCCGGATCGGGCCTGGGCTCGTCATCGACGGTGGTGGTGGCCATGCTGAAGGCCTTCAGCGAACTGCTGAACGTGCCGATCGACGACTATTCGCTGGCGCACCTGGCGTTTCGCATCGAGCGGGTGGACTGCGCCCTGCAGGGCGGGCGGCAGGACCAGTACGCGGCCACCTTCGGCGGCTTCAACTTCATGGAGTTCTACGCAGCAGACCGCGCGGTGATCAACCCGCTGCGCATCAAGAACTGGATCCTCTGCGAGCTGGAGGCGTCGCTGGTGCTGTTCTACACCGGCGTGTCGCGCGAGTCGGCCAAGATCATCGCCGAGCAGAGCGCCAACGTCACCGACAAGAAGGTCGATGCAACGACAGCGATGCACGCGATGAAGGACGAGGCCGTGCGCATGAAGGAATGCATCCTGAAAGCCGATTTCGACGGGCTCGTTGAATCGATGCAGATCGGCTGGGAGAACAAGAAGCGATCGGCCAGCACGGTGTCGACGCCGCTGATCGACGAGATCTACCAGGCGGCGTGCAGCGCTGGCGCGCGCGCCGGCAAGGTGTCGGGCGCCGGTGGTGGTGGCTTCATGATGTTCTTTGCGCCGGTCGAACGGCGCATGGACGTCATCCGCGCGCTGGGCCGCTATGCCGGTTTCGTCAGCAACTGTCATTTCACGAAGAACGGAGCACAGGCATGGAAACAATGATCAAGTCGACCATCCTCGGCCAGATGGCCGATACGCAGGCGGTGATGGCCGCGATGGCTGCCGATGCCAAGCTGGTGCAAACGCTGGAAA
>JANXTP010000101.1 GCA_025352345.1 Burkholderiales bacterium
TCTTTTTCGATGGCGGCGATTTGTTGTTCGCGGGTGAGTGAGGACATGGGTGCGACTCCGGATGAGAACGATGAACAAGAGATCGAGCAATCTTGGGTGTATGCAGCAAATTTAAGGATACGAGCGAATGCCTGAAAAGGCAAGACTTATGTCTTATATAAGAGATGCTATTTCATGCAATTGAATCAATGAGTTGAGTTCTAGTTTTCATGATCCGATAAGACGTTCTGCCATTTGATAAATATCGCGGCACTGCAACATCGAGCCGATGGGCGATGGGCATCACCCCGTGGTGGCAGATCGTTGCGTCAGCCCGTCGAGGCGTCGCAAGACTGCGCATTCGTATGATCAACTGTCACCAACGGCGCCCCATCCCCATGACCTCGTTTGCTTTCTTGTCCCATGGTGCGTTCCTCAAGGCGCCGCCAGCCGACGCAACGTCTCGCTACGCCATTGCCGGCGTGGCCTGGGACGGCTCGGTAACAAACCGCCCTGGCGCCCGGTTCGGGCCGCAGGCCATTCGCCGGGCCAGCCACATGCTGTGCGACGCGATCCACCCGCTGTTCGACGTGTCGCCGCTCGGGTCAAGCTTGGGAGATGCGGGCGACCTGCCACTGCCCAACACCAGCTTGCAGGGCATGCGCGAGGCGATGGCACCGTTGGTGCATGACTTGATTTGTGCGCACCACATGGTGTGGCTGGGCGGCGACCACTCGATAACGCTGCCGCTGCTGCGGGCCTACAAGTCGTGGCTGGGCCGGCCGCTGGCCGTCGTGCATTTCGATGCCCACTGCGACACCTGGAGTGACCACTTCGGCGAACCCAGCGGCCATGGCACCTGGGTCTATGAAGCGATCCAGGAGGGGCTGGTGATCCCCGAATGCTTCACCCAGATCGGCATCCGCTCGTCAGGCGAGCGGGCAGCCCGCGAATACGTGCACGATCAGGGTGGCTTGATCTACACGGCCCGCGACCTGCGCGGCCTGGAAAGTCCGCAGCAGCTGGCGCCGATCTTTGGCGGCATCCGCTCGCGATTGGCCGAGCACGGCCATCCACCGGTCTACCTGAGCCTCGACATCGACTGCCTGGACCCGGCCTTCGCGCCCGGCACCGGCACACCCGAACCCGGCGGCATGACGACCAACCAGGTGCTCAGCGTGCTGGAGGAGTTGGCCGACCTGCCCTTGGTCGGCATGGACTGCGTGGAAGTGGCCCCCGCCTACGACCATGCCGAACTGACCAGCAACGCCGCTGCGAATTTCGTCTGGACCTACCTCTGCGGGCGCATCGCGAACGATCCGGAAGCCTGATCTTGCGTTGCGTGCTGATCAGTCGATGGGCAGCGCGGTGGTCTTCTTCACCGTGCGCAGCACCAGCATCGAGTTCGACCGCGTCACGCCGGGCAGGCTGGACAGCACATGGCTGTGGAAGTGCTCCAGGTCTTCGGCGTCGCGGTAGGTGAAGCGCAGCAGGTAGTCGTTGGTGCCGGCCACGTAGAAGCAATCGTGGATCTCGGGCACGTCGCGGATGGCCTGCTCGAAGGTGTCCATCGTCGAGCGCGTGAGTTTTTCGAGGTTGACGATGGTGTAGCTGGTGCCATGGCGACCGACCCGCTTCGGATCGACCAGCGCCACGTACTGCGCGATCACGCCGCTGTCTTCCAGCGCCTTGACCCGCCGCAGACAAGCCGACGGCGACAAATGCACCCGCTCGGCGAGCTCGATGTTGGTCAGCTTCGCATCGGCCTGCAACACCGCCAGCAGGGCGCGATCGATGGCGTCCAATGTCGCATCCTTGTTCTGATTTCGCATGATTTTCCAGAATCCTTGATCCAGACGCTCAATTGTTGCGCCAGGCAAGCCCACCCTCCTGCCAAAGCGCCGGCAAATTTCGCGCCTCGACCACTAAACTGAAACCAGCCAAACAGTCTGTTCGGCGGCCACCTTGGAAGACCTTGCGATGCGGACCCAGCTCGACGCGTACTGGATGCCCTTCACTGCCAACCGGCAGTTCAAATCGGCGCCGCGAATGATCTCTGGAGCGGCGGGCATGCACTACAGCACCCCAGATGGTCGGCAGGTGCTGGACGGGGTGGCCGGGCTGTGGTGCGTCAATGCCGGCCACGCTCGCCCGCGCATCACCGAGGCGATTCAGAAGCAGGCCGCCGAGCTCGATTTCGCGCCGCCGTTCCAGATGGGTCACCCCAAGGTGTTCGAACTGGCCGAGCGCCTGGTCGAACTCACGCCGGCAGGTCTGGCCAAGGTGTTCTTCACCAACTCGGGATCGGAATCGGTAGACACCGCACTGAAGATGGCGCTCGGCTACCACCGGGTGCGCGGCGAAGGCCAGCGCACGC
>JANXTP010000110.1 GCA_025352345.1 Burkholderiales bacterium
GCACGCACCAGCTTGCGGGTGATCGCCAGCCCCAGCCCGCTGCCGTGGGTGTCGGTGCGTTCGGCGCCGAGGCGGTTGAACGGCTCGAACAGCTTGCCGAGTTGCTCCTCGGACATCCCGATGCCGGTGTCGTCGACGGTCAGCATCCCCTGTTCAGCGGCTTCGAAGCGCACCCGCACCCGGCCCTTCGGTCGGTTGTACTTGATGGCGTTCGACAACAGGTTCGTCAACACCTGCTCCAGTGCATCGGCATCGGCGCGCACCGGGGGCGCATTGGACGGGATCTGCACCATCAGTTCGATGCCGCGCTGCTGGGCCAGCGGCGTCATTTCGTCCGCACAGCGTTCGACCAACAGCCGCACGTCGATCGGGCGGTGACGCAGGCGCAGACGCCCCTGCTCGATGCGCGACACCTCGAGAAGCTGGTCGATCAGCGACAACAGCCGCGCGCCGGAATGACGCAGCACCTCCAGACGCTGCGCTTGCACAGGCGCCAGCGGCGCCTCGCTGTCGAGCGCCATCAGCTGCGCGAAGCCCAGGATGCCGTTCAAGGGCGTGCGCAATTCGTGACTGACACGCGACATGAATTCGCTCTTGCTGCGGCTGGCCTTTTCGGCATCGAGCTTGTCGCGCTTCAGGGCGTCCAGGGTTTGTCGCTGTGTCACATCGGTACAGGTGCCGACCAGCCGCTGCTGGCCGTCCACCGCCTGCAGCACGAACTCCAGCGTACGCGGGCCATTCTGCGCGCCCGCGTCAATGCCCAACGACAGGCGCATCTGGTCTTCCGCGAGCACGGTGGGCAACCACAGGGCCCGAGCCGCGGCACGGTCGGCCTCGACCACCAGCGCCATCCACGCGTCCACTTCGACCAGATGCGGGGCCGGGGCCAAGCCGTGGTGCCGACAGGCCACGGCGTCGAGTTGCAAAGTGCCGCCCGCCACATCGAACTCGACCACGCCGATGTCGGCAGCGGCCGTGGCCAGTTGCCAGCGCTCCTGACGCTGAAGCAGCTCTGCGTCAACGGCCGATGACGACGACTGCGGTCGCAGCAGCACATTCCAATAGACACCGCCATCAGGTGCCGGATCGGCCAGTGCGCTGGCGTCGAAGCGGCTCCAGGGGCCGTGGCGGCGGCGCAGGCGCACGGACTCATTGATCGGCTGGGCCGATGCAGTGACCTGGGTCCAGTCGCGCTCGATACGCCGCAGATCCTCGGCATGCACGCAGTCCAGCAGCGCGCGGGCATCGGCGCGCAAGACCGACATCGAGACACCACACAGACGAATGAATGCACTGCACGCATAAGGCACGGCCCAGTGCCCGGCCTCGGAGCGGTGCAGGCGCACCACCAGCGAGGGCAACTTGTCGAGCAGGGATTGCAGTTCGGCCACCGGATCGCGGTCGCCACGGCGGCGCATCGCAAGGGTTGCGCTGTCACGCCGGTCGGCCATCGCGGAGAACGGCGAGTGCGGGCGGGGGTATCGAGCCGTTGGTTGCATCGTCAATGGAGAAGTGCGGGCGAGCATCACGTCGCGCCTTTGTGCTGTTTCAACGGCCTAGCGTCAGGGCTTATTTGTAACAGTTTCAGGGCACGACGTGGTGGCCGATGCACCCCGCATTCAGGGGTTGAACCCCTCTGAAATGCACAGACTGTGTGCATTTGCGCATCCGGAGCGCGCGGTAGGACGTAACAGATGTCTTTTCCGAGCGTTCGCGGCATGATCTGGCTGAACGCCCTTGTCTGGAGTCACTATGAACACCGTCCTGATTCAACGTCGCACCTTGATCGCTTGCGGCCTCGGCCTGGGTTGGGGCCTGGTTGGTGCTGCGGCCCTCGCCGCTGACGTGCCGACCGCCTTGGCCGTCAAAGCGCGTGCCGTGGTGCAGGCACAGCTTGACGCCTTCGCCGCCGACGACGCGCGGCGGGCGTTTTTGCTGGCGTCACCCGGCGCGCGCAAGCACCTGGGTTCTCCTGACAACTTCATCAACCTCGTGCGCAAGAGCTACGCCGTGGTGTACCGACCCGCGTCGGTGGCTTTCCTGAAACCCCAGTTGATCGACGGCGTGGTGGTGCTGGGCGTGCAGATGACCGACACGCAAGGTGCAGCATGGCTCGCGACCTACACGCTGGAGCGCCAGCCCGACGGCGTGTTCCTGATCGAGGGCTGCGAACTGGTCCAAAACGAAGGGCGGTATACCTGAGGCGCGTGGGCGACGCAGGGCGTCTTCGACCATGCCAACGCTGCATCAGCTCGGCGCCCATGAGCTTCTGGCGGCCTATCGCAGCCAATCGCTGAGCCCTGTCGAGGTGTTGACCGATGTGCTGGCGCACATCGCGGCCTGCGAGCCCACGCTGCACGCCGCCTACGCCGTCGATGACGTGACCGCCTTGGCCGCGGCGCAATCATCAGAGCGCCGCTGGCAGCGCGGCGAGCCGATCGGACTGCTCGACGGTGTGCCGGCGATGCTGAAGGAAAACATCGCCACCCTTGGCGTGCCGATTCCGCTGGGTTGTGCGGCCTCTGACCTCGTGCCGGCAAGCGCCGACGCACCACCCGCGGCGCGCTTGCGCGAGGCCGGCGCGGTGATTCTGGGCAAGACGACGATGCCCGACCTCGGCATGCTGTCGTCGGGACTTTCGAGCTTCCATCCGCTGACGCGCAATCCCTGGGACCTGCGGCTGACCCCCGGCGGCAGCAGCGCCGGTGCAGCAGCGGCAGCGGCCGCGGGCTATGGCCCGTTGCAGGTGGGCACAGACATCGGCGGGTCGATCCGGCTGCCCGCCGGCTGGTGCGGCGTGTTCGGCCTGAAGCCCAGCCACGGCCGCGTGCCGATCGGGGCGCCGTACCCGGCACGGGTGGCCGGCCCGATCACGCGCAGCGTGGACGATGCGGCGCTGATGATGGCGGTGCTGAGCCAGCCCGACTGGCGCGACCACATGAGCCTGCCGGCCGAACACATTGGCTGGACGCAGCTTGACCGCGACCTGAACGGTCTGCGCATCGGCCTGATGCTCGATGCCGGCTGGGGGTTACCTCCCGAGCCGCAGGTCGCTGCAGCGATCACGGTGGCCGCACGCGCCTTCGAGGCCGCCGGCGCCTTCGTCGAACCGCTGGCGCCGTTCGTCAATCGCGAGATGGCTGACGGCATCGATCGCTTCTGGCGCACCCGTGCCTGGGTCGATCTGCAGTCCTTCGATGCCGAACAGCGGCGTCGTGTGCTGCCGTTCATCGTCGAGTGGGCCGAGGGCGGCGCCCACCTCACCGGGGTCGACGTCATGCGCAATTACCACCAGACACTGGCGATGCGCGCGGCCACTGTCGCAGCCTGCCAGCCCTTCGACTTCGTGCTGTCGCGCCGGTCGCACCGATCGTGGCTTTCGCCGCCGAGCTTCCTTGCCCGACCAACGACCCGACGCGGCCGTTTGAGCACATCGCCTACACCCTGCCCTTCAACATGAGCGAGCAGCCCGCAGCCAGCATCAATGCGGGCTACACCGAAGGCGGCCTGCCGATCGGCCTGCAGATCGTCGGGCGGCGCTTCGACGATCTCGGCGTGCTGCAACTGGCACATGCCTGGGAGCAGATGCGGCCAGCGCAACGCCCCTGGCCGTTGTCGCTGCCTCAGCACTGATCCGAAGGATCGGGCGTTTCGCAGGCACGCCGATTGCCGGCTCTCGGGGGCGCAGCGCACAGCGAAATCGCCCTCATTCATGTGTCTGAAATCAATCCCCGCTACGCTTTCACGACGAAATGGGCTATGGGTTGCCGGTCAATGTGATGCGCTTCACAGACTCAGTGACTACCAGCCGTGAGCCACTTGCGGCGCGCGACCACAGCGCGCAATCTCGCTGTCCACGGCAAGGAGTGTTCAGCCATGAGCGAACTGAACAAGACACTGCATCAACTGACACTCGCTCAGTACCTGTTGGCGCTGGTCTTCCTTCTTGGCTACGGCACGGCACTGGGCTCGATGTTCGGGCGCACAGGTCGACTGCGCGCCTTGCTGCTGGCACTGATCGCGGCAGCTGGATTCGCAGCACTGACGCAGCCCTGGGAGCAAGGTGTTTTGTTGGTGCTGTGCGCAATCGGCGGAATCGGATTTTTCATCGCCATCGCCTGGGCATTCAGCGCGATCACCGCGTCCGATCGACGGGCGGCGGCGCCGCAGGCGGCGACCCGCGCCGGCCGGTCACCAGAGCTGCGTGACGCGGCGGCGCTGGCCGTGGCCCAGGCCGCGCACGCGGTCAAGCGCCGCCGACGCCATCGCACCACCTGAGACTTACATCCGGTTTCCACCGCAGGCGCATGAGGCCTGTGGTCGAGCGCTCGCCGGCCGATATTCCGGCGTGATGGCTGGGCAGCGGAGATGAGCATGTTCTGGATCAAGACTGACAGCGGTCGTGCCGAGATCAACACACGGGCGCTGGTACCCGAACGGGTGCGCCGCAATCTGCTGTTGCTGATCGACGGCAACCGCTCGCAGGACGCGCTGCTGAACAGCGTGGCTGGCAGCACCGCAGGCGACATCGACCAGCTGGCGCGGCTGGGATTGATCACACGCGTGCGCGGCGATGCAGCACCGGTGTCTGCCTTCGGCAGGCTGCCGACACAGGCGTCTGCAGTGTTTGGCTCGACATCCGTCGACGTGGATCTGCTGCTTGACGAGCGCCCAGCGCCCAGCTATGCGCAGCTCACCGCGCGGCTGACGCACCTCATTTCGAGCGAGCTCGGGCTGCGCGGATTTCGCTTGACGCTGGCGGTGGAAAAAGCCGCCGATGCGAATCAGCTGATGCCGGTCGCTGACCGCGTCATCGCTGACATTGAGCAGCGCAAAGGCGCGGCAGCGGCTCAAAAGGCCAGGCAGCTGATTTTCAGCGCCTGATCGTTGGCAACGGCGTCTCGGTCGTCCGCACCAACGACGTGTTGGCTGAAAGACATCGCGAGCTGCAGCGACCAACCACATTGGCATCCGACGGCTCGGCCTCGCGCTGCCGCACAAACCGCCCTCATGACCACTTTCCTGCTGCGCTGCCTCGCCCCGTTGCTGCTGGTTTTTCAGGGCTTCTGTGGCACTTCGGCCGTGGCCGCCGACGACTTCCTGGCGCCAGAGCAGGCGTTTCGCTTCGACGCGCGAGCAATCGATGCACACCACGTTGAGGTGGTGTTCAACGTGGCGGATGGCTACTACCTGTACCGCGAGCGCTTTGCCTTCGCCGCCGAGCCTGCCACGGTGAGGCTCGGCACACCGGTGTTCCCGCCGGGCAAGATCAAGTACGACGAGACCTTCGGCAAGAAGCTCGAAACCCACCGTGGTCGCGTCGTGATCCGCGTACCGGTCGATTCCGCACCCGCTGCCTTCATCCTCACCGTGACCAGTCAAGGCTGCGCCGATGCGGGCCTGTGCTATGCGCCGATGCACAGCACGGCGCGGTTGTCGATGGCGAACGCGAGCAATGACACCGGCCTGTGACGCTCGTCTTCTACGCCGACCAGCGCAGTTCGGGCAGTTCCTTGAACACCCGCCGAGTGCCCGCATCCCACTGGACGCGGATCGCGTTGAACTGCGCATCACCGGGCTCGAAGCGGTGCCGCAGATTCGCCCGCAGGCTGTCGCGTTCGTAGCACAGCAGGTCGATCGGCATGCCGACGGACAGGTTGCTGCGCAACGTCGAATCGAACGAGATCGACAGGCACTTGACGCCATCGGCCAGGCTCGTCGCTGGTGTGATGACGCGGTCGATGATGGGCTTGCCGTACTTCGCCTCACCGGTCTGCAGGAACGGCGTGTCGATGCCCGCCTCGATGAAATTGCCTTCGGCGTAAATGCGGAACAGCTGCATCGGCCGCCCAGCAATCCGCCCGCCGAGGATGAAGGACGCATTGAAGGGGCGGCCGTCCATGTGAGGCGTGTCGCGGCGGTCGATGTGGCGCATCGCGTCGGCCACCTGGTTGGCGACCTCGAACAGCGTCATCTTGCAGAAGGTGGCGTAGTTGTCGACGCCGGCATGGGTGCGCGAATCGGCGGCGAAGATCAGCCCCTCTTCCAGTTTGACAGCGACGCAGTAGGTCATGCGGATGCCGTCAACAGGCGGCTCAAATCGCCTCTTCGGTTGTCACGTCGAAGCGGGTCAGCGCATTCGGGCCGAAGGTCATCGTGATCGGCACGTCGCCCGCGTCACGGCCGCGTGCCATCACCACCCGGCCGATGCGCGGCGTGTTGTGGCGCGCGTCGAAGGTGTGCCAGGCACCACCCAGATACACCTCGAACCAGGCGCTGAAATCCATCGGGTAGCGCACCGGCGGAATGCCGATGTCGCCGAGATAGCCGGTTGCATAACGCGCCGGGATGTTCATGCAGCGGCACAAGGTGACAGCCAGGTGTGCGAAGTCGCGGCACACGCCGGACTGCTCCTGGAAGCCTTGCAGCGCGCTGCGGTTCGATCGGGCCTGGTCGTAGTCGAAACGGATGCGCTGGTTCACGAAATCGCAAATGGCCTGCACGCGGCCCCAGCCCATCGGGCTGCCGCCGAACTGCGCCCAGGCGAAGCCCAGCAACTCGCTGTCGACCTCGCAGTAACGGCTGGGCAACAAGAATTGCAGCACCTCTGTTGGCAACTCTTCTGGCGCATGCTGATAGGCGCCGTAGCAAACCGGATCGGGCAGACCGCTGTCGTAGACGATGGCTTGGTTGGTCAGGCGCACCGCCGACACCTGCGGCGGCACCTGGATGCGCCCGCAGCGGTTGCCAAAGGCGTCGAAGTATTCGGTAGCGACCAGCCCCGGCTGCAGGCAGAGGTTCTCCGGCCCCTGCAGATCGTGCTCGCGGCTCGGGTGCACACGCAAAAGATAGATCAGCGCTGTGGGCGCGGTCAGCGTGAGCTCGATGTCGTAGCCGATGCGGATGAGCATGGGGATTCCAGTGGTTGCGTTGTGCAACGCAACAATCATGCTCGCTGGCCACGCAACGGGCTACATCGAGCGCCGAATCACTCGACCACCTTCACCAGTTGCCCCGCCTTCGGCTCGCCACCCGCGTAGACGCCGTTGATCAACCGGAGCTGCTGTTCCGGCGCCTGCGTCAACGGTGATTTCTTTGCCAGCAACGCGAAACCGCCGCTGGCGCCTGCGGAAGAACCTGGATACGGAACGGTTTTCACCACCCAGGGGCGTGCTGCCGCGCGGTCGGCCGCGGTCAGGGCGCGAAACGAGCCTTCGGCATCCCGCATCTGCCGATAAGCACGCTGCAGGGCCTGGGCGTCCTTCGCGGCATAGCCCAGCAGGTAGTTCTGTGCGCCCGGCCCGCTGACGATGGTGGCTTCAAAAGACTGCGCCTCGCCGTTCTGGTTGCTGCGCATGCCCACGTAATGCGTCGCCGACAAGCCGTTCAACGTCAACGGTTCGGCGCGGCCGCTGATGGGCGCCAGCACATTGCGAACGATCTCATCGTGTGAGCTGCCCGCCTTCGCCGGCACCAGCTTGACCACCAGCCCGGCCGTGCCTTCGCCGTTGACGAGGGTGATCGCTTCCGTGCTGTTCTGGACCTTCCAGCCCGCTGGCGCGGTCAGCGCGATACCCAGTGTCTCGTGATAGAAATTCTGGCCCCGGGTCAGCCCTTGCTCGCGGCTTTCGCCGTAGGTCATGCCGTTGATGGCCTTCAGGTAGCGACTGCGACTGTCGTCGAGATAGGTGCCGCGGTAGCCATCGGCGATCTGCGTGATCTCTTGCAGACGCTGGTCGTTGCTGGGATGCGAGGCCAGCCAGTTGGTGTGCGGCGGCGGCGTGCGGCCTTCGGCGCGCGCCATGTCGTCGGCGAAGCGTTCCTGGTTCTTCAGCACCTTGATCACATCGACCATGTTGCGCGGGTCGTAATGGCTGCGCGACAGGTACTCGGCGCCGAGCTGGTCGGCCTGCAGCTCCTGGTCGCGGCCGTAGCTGGCGATGTAGCCCGCGGCCACGCTTTGCGACACCTGGCCCGCCACCTGACCTGCGCCCGGCACGCCCGCGCCCTCCAAGGCCACGCCGAGCAGGGTGGCCGCCAGCACGCCGAGGCCTGCCGTCTGCTGGCGCGTCGCGCGCTGCGCCCCGTGGCGCGCGGTGACATGCCCGATCTCGTGACCGATGACGCCGGCCAGGTCGGCCTCGCTCTCCATGTACGCCATGATGCCGCGGGTGACGTAGACATAGCCGCCGGGCAGCGCGAAGGCGTTGATCTCCGGGCTGTCGAGCACGGTGAAATGCCATTCCAGTTGATTGCGCTCGGACTGGCTGGCCAGGCGCTGACCGAGGTCATTCACATAGGCCTGCAGCCTGGCGTCGGGATAGGCACCGTACTCTTGCAGTACCTGCGCGTGCCCCTTCTTGCCTTCGGCAATCTCGCTCTCCACGCTCATCACCGTGCGCTCCTGCAAACCGGTGACCGGATTCGTCACGGTGGACGTCGCACAGCCGCTCAGCAGGGCAGCAGATAAACACAAGGCGAGGCAGCGATGGCGCATGGACGACTCCGGACATTGGTGCGGCGCCGCGCACCGTGCGCCTCACCCACCAGCGCCTGAGTTTAGGTCTGTAGGACGGCGCCGATGGCGCGTTGCGGCGGCTTCCGATGCCGACCTGACCCTGTCGCCGAGCACACTGGCTCCACACTTTTCAGGAGCCTGCCATGTCCAAGACACACACTGAATCCCTCAGCGCGTCCGACAGCGTTGCGCCGCATTTGAATTTGAAGCAGCAAGGCGTCGTCACGTCGACATACGGCACCAACGACTTGCTGGTCAGCAATGTGCTGCGCACCAACGAACTGCAGGCCTGGTTCCTGACCGAACACCTGATGGCGGCCACCCCGGTCGCTGGCTGATCGACGGCCTGCGGCCGAGCGTCAGAAAAGCCTACCGACGTTGAACAGCATCAGCACCCCCAGCACGGCGAAGGCCGCTGCCGCCGTGCCATGCACCAGCGTCGTCGATACCTTCTGCGCGATCTTGTCACCGAGGAACACCGCGGGCACATCGGCGATCAGCATCGGGCGGCGGATCTTGACCGCCAGCAAGACCGCGAGCAGCTGGGTATTGTCACCCATTTTACCGAGGGCGACCACACCCATCGAGACTACAAACGCTTCCATACGGCCTTCAAAAACGCGCGGCGGTGTAGGCGCCATTCCAACCGACCTCGGTAAACGTTCGGTCACAACCCCATCCCACCCGCCGTCAGCGAAACACTGATCTGCGCGTTAAAAGCTCCACCAACCCACGAGAGGAACCCCCATGAAACCCACAACTTCCCAGGACATCGCCATCCTTCCTTCGAACCCGACGATCCCCCGTGCGGTATGGATCGGCTTCGGCACGCTGGGCCTGGTGACCGCCGCGCTGGCCGGTGCGCTGGTCATGCGGTCGGTCGCACCGAGCACACCCGTCGACACCGCCACCTCATCCCTCGGCACGCCGATGGTCGAGGTGCCGGCGGCCAAGACCGCCAGCACCACCACGACTCACAAGCCGCCGTCTCGCCCCGCGACCTCCAGCGGCAGCACCAGCGCACAAACGCCCTGGCACGCACCCGGTGGCACGACCCGCACCTTGGCCTGCGCGAGCTGCGGCGTGGTGGAGTCGGTCACTGCGGTGCAGCAGAAGGGCCAGGGCAGCGGCATCGGGGTGGTCGCCGGTGGCGTGGCTGGCGGCCTGCTCGGCAACCAGATCGGTGGCGGCAAGGGCAAGACGGCGATGACGGTGTTGGGCGCCATCGGTGGCGGCTTTGCGGGCAACGAGGTCGAGAAGCGGGTGCGCACCGAAACCGTCTACGACGTCACGGTGCGCATGGACGACGGCAGCACGCGGTCGTTCCGGCGTGCCGAGGCGATCGCCGTGGGCAGCGCGGTTGTCGTCGATGGCGACACGCTGCGTCTGTCCAACAGCGCACAACGCGATGGATCGAACACCATGCGCACCTCGTCACCGGCCGGCAGCAGCACCTGACCCCATGACGGCGGCCCTCGGCGCGATGCCGTGGGCCGTTCGTGACCCGTCAGGCCCCGAGCAGCTCGCCGATCGGCTTCAAGTCGTCGACGCGGTCGCACACCGTCTTGACCATCATCAGCATCGGCGTGCCCAGCAGCAGCCCCCAGACCCCCCACAGCCAGCCGAAGGCCAGCACGCCGACGAACACCGCCACCGCATTCATCTGGCAGGTGCGACTGGTCAGCCACGGCGTGATCAGGTGGCCTGAGACGGTGTGGATCAGCAGGGACACCCCAGCCACCAGCAGGGCCATGTCGGCACTGGCGAACTGCACGAAACCCACCATGGCAGAGGCCGCGGTGATGACGATCGAACCGATATACGGCACGAAGTTCAACACGAAGGCGGCCACGCCCCACACCGCCGCATGCTGGACGCCCATCGCCATGAAGGCAAGCCAGGTTGTCACGCCGACCCCCAGACTCACGACCACCTGCACCAACAGGTAGCGCTGCACCTGCTCGGTGATCTCGTCGAGCGCCTGCACGGTGATCTTGCGGCGCGCGAAGGTGGGGCCGACGATCCTCACCAGCTTGCGGCGGAAGGTGTTGCCCGAGGCCATCAGGAAGAAGCTGATGAACAGCACCATCATCGCCTGGCCGAGCGAGGCAGCGAGGCCCAGCGTGCCGGTCCAGAGGTAGTCCTTGATGTCGAATTGCGGCCGCTCAACGCGCACCCGGGTGATGCCGCGCGTGGCGGTCGATGCGGTGAGGCCGCCTTCCTGCGCCGCCTGTTCCAGCTGGGTCGCGGCCTTCTGCATCTTGTCGATGGTCGACTCCGACGGGCTGTGGTTCGCGCGCACCGCCTGGCGGATCTTCTGGGTCACCTCAGGCAGCGACTCGATCAGTGCGGTGGCATCGTCACTCAGCGAATACACCATCGAGCCGATGCCGCCGACGATGGAAAGCAACAGCAGCCCGGCACCGGCCGCGCGCGGCAGCCGCGCGCGTTCG
>JANXTP010000115.1 GCA_025352345.1 Burkholderiales bacterium
GCGCGGTCGACCTTGGTGTTGATGTCACCCACCAGGTAGGTCTTCATGTCGAGGTACTGAATCAGCGCCAGCGGGTCGTCGGTGTTTGCCTTGGCCGCGTGGCGATTGAAGACCTCGATCGCGCTGTAGCCACCGAGTTGGGACTTGAACTGGGCGCTGTACAACTGGCTGCGCATGGGCTCGCGGATCAGGCTCATGCTGTGGAAATAACCCTCCACCGAGGTGCGCGCCATGCCCTGAAAGGTGGTCTTGGCGCGGAACATGCGCGGTGCCCAGTCGGCCTTGGGGTAGGCGCGACCCAGCAGGTTGAACAAGGGCCTGCGCACCCCTTCAGGCAGCGCGGAGCGCATGCGCTCTTCCATCAAGTGCATGCCGTAGCGGCGGTAGCCACCGAAGGTTTCATCCCCACCGTCGCCCGACAGCGCCACCGTGACCTGCTTGCGCGCGAGCTGACACACACGGTACGTGGGAATGGCCGAGCTGTCGGCATAGGGCTCATCGTACAGATGGGCCAGCGTGTCGATGAGGTCGAAGTCATCGCTCTTGACAGTTTCAACGAAGTGGTTGGTGCGGTAGCGGTCGGCCACCAGCTTCGCGAATTCCGATTCGTTGTAGGCCGGATCGTCGAATGCGATGGAGCAGGTGTTGACCGGATCGTCCGACACCTGGGCCATCGACGCCACCACCGCACTGGAATCGACCCCGCCAGACAAGAAGGCACCCAGCGGCACTTCCGAGATCATGCGCAGCTTCACCGATTCGTCCAGCCGGCGCAGCAGCTCTTCCTGCGCTTCTTCGGCGCTGATGCGCGCGTCGAGCGTGAACTTCACATCCCAGTATTCGCGCGGCTCGCCCACCGGCTGGCCCCGGCGGATGGCCAGCGCATGGCCCGGCGGAAGCTTTCGCGCCTGGCGAAAAATGGTGCGCGGCTCGGCCACGTAGCCGAGCGAGAAGTACTCTTCGAGCGCCAGCGGATCGATGTCGCGCCGCAAGCCGCCGTGCGCCATCACGGATTTCAACTCGGAACCGAACAGCAGCATGCCGTCGTCAAGCACCGCATAGAACAGCGGCTTGACGCCGAGCCGGTCGCGGGCCATGAAGAAGGTCTGCCGGTTGCGATCCCACAGCGCAAACGCAAACATGCCGCGAAAGCGCTGCACGCAATCCTCGCCCCACTGCTCCCACGCGTGGACGATGACCTCGGTGTCGCTTTTGGTCTTGAACACATGGCCGAGGGCCTGCAACTCGGGAATCAACTCCTGGTAGTTGTAGATCTCGCCGTTGAACACCACCGACACCGTGCCGTCCTCGTTGAACAGCGGCTGCTGGCCAGTGGCCACATCAATGATCGACAAGCGCCGATGCCCGAAGCCGAGGCCAGGCTCCAAGTGCAGGCTGCCCTCGTCGGGCCCGCGGTGCAACTGTGATTCGTTCATGCGGTGCAACACCGCACGGTCGATGTCTCGCGCGCCACGCGTGTCGAAAAGGCCGGTGATGCCGCACATGTTTCGCTTCCTGTTTGGGTTTTCTGCTTGGGTTTTCTGCTGCGGTCTTCTTGCTACGCTGCGTGCGCCGCCGCCAGCAGGCGGTCGTACGTCTGGCGATAGGTGTTGACCATCGCCGGCAGGCTGAAATGTTCTTCGACCTTGGCGCGCCCGGCCCGGCCCATCGCTGCCGCACGGGGCGGGGCCGAGGCAAAGCGCACGATGGCCTCGGCCATGCTTTGCACGTCATCCGGCGGAACGATCACGCCCGTTTTGCCGTGCGTCACCAGATCGGCATTGCCGCCGACCGCCGTGGCAATCACGGGCAAGGCGCTGGCCATTGCTTCGAGGATGGTGTTGGAAATGCCTTCGGCCAGCGAGGGCAACACGAAGCAGTGCAAGCCGCGCATCACATCGGCCACATCGCCACGTTCGCCGGGCAACCAGGCCAGATCGGCGACACCAGCGTCAACCAGCAGTTGGCGGCACACCTCGCGCAACGGGCCCGCGCCCACCAGCACCAGGCGGGCGCGTTCGCGCAGTTCGGGCCGCTGCGCCAGCGCTGCGATGAACGCACGGGCCAGGGTGGGTTGATCCTTCACCGTTTGCATGCGCCCCACGGTGCCAACGAGCCAGTACTGCTCTGGATCGAACGGGCAGCCGTTGATCGGCGTCGGGGCCGAGCCGCTGGGGGTGAAACGGCTCACATCCACCCCGTTGTAGACCTGGGTGACCCGGCGGGTCGGCACCTCCACCTTGTCGAGCAGGTAGCTGGCCAAGTCGCGCGACAGCGCAAAGTAGTGCGAAACGAAAGGCCGGTACAGGCGGCGCATCCACTGGTACTTGCGTTTGCTGCCGTCCACGTCGGTTTCATCGCGGCCATGCTCGCCATGAATGCGCACCGGCACACGGGCCAGCCACGCCGGTACGGCCGCTTCCAGCGCCGCCAGGTTGCGGGTGTGCACGATGGCGGGACGGCGGTCGCGCATCAAGGCATACAACCGGGGGTAAAGCCAAATGCCGTGCCCCGGCGGCTTGTGCAGGGAAATGAACTCGACATCGTCGCGCTGCACGCGCAAGCGGAAATCGGTCACATCGGTCAGCGCCACGACGGTGTGCCGATAGGCCTGCGGCGGCATGTGGTTCAAGAGGTTGACGATGCCGTTTTCCAGCCCCCCGGTGTCGAAGCGATAGACGATGTGCATCACCAGCGGCCGGGGGTCGATGGCGGCGTGGGGCTGCAGCGTGTTCGCGAAAGCCTCAGCCGCCATCGCGTGTCCTTCGCAACTGGGCTTCGATCGCGCCGAAGTTATCAAGCACGAAGCGTCCGAGCAAGGCATCGGCCGCACCGGGCTGGGTTTCGACGGTGTAAAGGAAAACGGCCGCACCGTCATCTCCCCGGCCGAGCAGGCGAGACAGCGCGCCATAGGCCTTGGCAAGGCTGTCGCTGGTGGTGTAGCGGTCGTTGACCCAGTAGAGTTGCCAGACTAAAAGCTGCGTGGCGTCGGTGCTGCCGACCGGACGACGAAGTTGCGTCGCTTTCACGCTCAGCGTTGCACCCGACTCAAGCGCCACGCGTGCATCGGCGATGGTGGCCACCGCCCAATACTTGTCCCCCGGAAGTGCGATCTGGTTGTTTGAGCTCACCAGCTTCCTGTCGGCGCTTTGCTGACGAAAATAAGCCACATGGAGGCCCACGAACGACCTTGGCGCTGCACCGTCAGCAAAATAGCTGCGCTGCAATTGCGCGGATGGATTGTCATAGGTCGGCACCCATAGCGCCGCATGATCGACGACGCGCCAGCCCGGCACCGACAGCGCAGGCTCACCCAGTTGAGGCGCTGCATGCGATTCATGGGCGAGCAGCGCGTTCAGCGCCAGCACCGGCAGCGCCAACACCAACGCCACAGCCGCTGAGATGGCCCACGGAATGCGGGCAACGCCGCGAGCGGCGGCAGGGGGTCCTTCGGCTCGAGCCACAGCAGCCTGCGGCGGCTCTGACCAGCGCGCGCCGATCATGAACATCAGCAAGATCACTACGCCGAAGAATACCCAACCGTAGATCAGGTGGTCAGCCCCCACAGCCAGTTGGTTGCCCGAGACATGGCCGAGCAGCACGATCAGGTAGGCGCGCACCCAGTTGGCAGCGATGGGCACGACCAGCGCCACACCGGCGAATATCCAGCGGCGGCGCATCGAACGGTAGTTGAGGTAAGCGAACAGCGTGCCCACCATCAGCGAAGCGATCAGGTAGCGCACGCCGCTGCAGGCTTCGACGACCGACCACGTGCCCGACGGAATGATGAACTGCTGGCCTTCTCGGTAGACCGGAATGCCGGTGGCCACCAGCGCAGTGACGGTGAAATCGGCGGTTCGCTCCATCAACCATGGCGTCGTGAACTCACCGAACGGCGCCGCAAAGAACAGGAAACCGAGCGGGAACAGTATCAAGCGAGTCGCAGGCCAGCCGACAAAGGCGGGCACCAACAGCACCACCAGGGTCACCAGCATCAATTGATTTACGGCATTCACGACGGCCAGATCGCTCATCAGCCATATCAGACCAGCTGCCGCGAGTGGCAGCAGCAGCGTGGGCATCGGTGTCGGCGTCAGTGCAGCGATGTCGGCGCGCCGCCGCCAGATCAGCCACGCAGAGATCGGAGGCACCAGGAAGCAGTGCGCGAAGGTGCCCGAGCGCGACCAGATCTCGACCATCGCAGCAGCGGTGTCGCGGTACAGCAGCAGCGTGGCAACCACGAACAAGGCGAGCAGCGTCGCGGTTTGCAGCCACGGCGAACGGGTGCGGGTGGTCAAGATCGCGCTCAAGCGGCGACCCCTGCAGCTATGTGCCGCTCGATGCCGGCCAAGTGCGACTGCCAGCTGTATCGCTGCAGCACACACTGCCGCGCCGCCGTGCCGATCTCGTTCGCAAGCGCTGGTGCAGCGAGCAGCGACGACACCGCGTCGGTGAACCCGGCGGCGTCGCTGGCGGCGAGCAGTTCAGTGCCGACCCGTGCGTCGATCGGCGCTGCGCAGGCAGCCGTGGCAACGACCGGTCGGCCCATCGCCATCGCTTCGAGCACCTTGTTCTGGATGCCACGCGCCAATCGCAGCGGGGCCACGACCACCGCAGCGTGCTGCAGGTAGGGGCGCACGTCGTCCACGGTGCCAGTGACATGAACGCCCTCCCCCTTGAGCGTCAGCACCGCAGCGCTGGGACTGCGGCCGACGATGTGAAACCGCAGCGTGGGCCAGGCCAGGCGCAAGGCGGGCAAGGCTTCCTGCACGAACCAGGTGACTGCATCGATGTTCGGCCAGTAGTCCATTGCGCCGGTGAACACCAGAGCGATCTCATCGGCCGCGTAGGGCGAGGCGCGCTGCGCATCGGGTGCGAAGTAGTCGGCATCGACCCCGTTGCACATGGCTTCGACCTGATTGGCGCACTCGGGGGCGAGGCGGCGAAACAGCTGCGTCTCGCTCTCGGTCACGAAAAACGAGGCGTCGGCACGCGCAGCGACTTGGCGCTCGTAGCTGAGCAGGTGCGTGCCCTCGCGGCGGTAAATCCACGACAGCGGGCCGCGGTGCGCCTGCGCGTAGTCGGCCCATTTGGCCGAATCGACATCGACGAAATCAACCAGCATGCGCAGGTTCGCTCGGTGCTCAACATACTGCGCCATCGACGACGAGAACACCACGGCGGTGCCGATGTCGTGGCTGCGCAGGGTGCGTTCGACCCACTCGGCCAGGCCCGCGTCGCGGTAATAGCGCAGCGTGAGTGCCTGGCCGTTGAGCAGGCCGCCAAGGCTGCGCAGCTTGGCGCTGCGCGGGTCGAGCCGGGCGACATGGAGGCCGGCGCACATCGCGCGCAAGGTGTCGATGTAGGGCTCATCGGCCGGGTCGTCGATGAAGGTGCCGAGGAACACCCGGCGCTTTGCAACCAGGTGCTTGAGCAGGTGGTAGGAGCGCACCTTGTCGCCCTTGTTGGGCGGGTAGGGCATGCGGTGCACCAGGTAGAGCAGGTCCGCCACAGCTCAGCCCAGGTTGCGCACGACGTAGGGGCCGAGCCAGTTGGCCAGGCCGATGGGCATGCGGCGCCATGCCTCAATCATCAGGCGGAATTTGGCGTTGGCGGGGTTGTTCTGCGGCACCGCATCGCGCTTGTAGAGGCAGTACTCGTAGTGCAGCGGTGCCGGCTCGAAGCCCCAGTTTTTCTTGAATGCGAAGGAGCCGGTGCCCTGCTTGCTGCGGCCGTAGTCGAACACCTTGAGCCCGCGCGCGCACGACAGGCGCATCAGTTCCCAGTATTTGAAATCGTTGGCCGCGAGGTCGCGTGCTGATTCGTCGTCGCCGGCGTAATACGGCAGCACTTCGTCGCGAAAGTAAAAGCTCAGCACGCTGCTCAGCGCCCGGCCATCGGGCGCACTGATGATCAGCACCTCACAGTCGTCGCCAAACTGCGTCTTCAGTGCCTCGAAGTAGCGTTTGGGCAGCGCGGGTGTGCCGTGGCGGTGGACGTTGTCGGCATACAGCGCGAAGAAGCGGTCGACGCGCGGATCGATGTCGCTGCGCAGACCGTTCTTGATGCCCTTGCGCACCATCGCCCGCTGCTTGCGCGGGATGGCCAGCATGTTGGCTTCTTCATCGGGCAGGATGGCCTTGCGGAAGGTGACGTAAAGATCTTGCTGAGGCCAGTCGTCATGCCGCGCATCGACATGCCGCAGTTCGAGGTGGGCGGCACCCACCCGCTGAGCGATGCGCTGCGCCTCGGCTTCCAGCGCGCTGGCGGCATCGGCATTCACCGCTGCCACGCCGCCATAGACCGCAAACGGCAGGCTGACCAGCGAGTTGCCAAACAGCATCGACTTCACATGCGCCAGCGGCAGCACGCCCTCGATGCGACCATCGGTTTCAGCGTAAAGAAAGTAGGTGTCGTGGCGGAACACCTCGCGCATGAGGATCTGCCATCCAGCGCGGTGGAAGAAGGTGGACGTCGGGCAGGCCAGCACGAACGCATCCCAGCGCTGTGCGGTCAGGGTGTCGTTGGGGGCAAGTGTGTTTACGCGTGGCACGGTGGGGCGGAGGATGCGGTGTGCGGCGCTGACGAGCGCGCGCGACCGAGGAAGAGATGATCCATCCGACCCCATTGAAAGTCACCCAACAAGCGCTCCAGCCGACGCTCCATCCGGTCGATATTCACGTAATGCCGGAATCTCGTCTTGCTGTTGATGCCGGGAATGCGCGGTTGTTCGGTATCGATCTCCCACGGGTGGAAATAGAAGATCGCCGACTCGTTGTCGCGCGATTGCACCTGGCGCAGCATCCAGCGCGACACCGCATACGGCAGCAGCCTGAAATAGCCCCCGCCGCTGGACGGCAGGTTGCGTCCGAACAGGCGCAGCGTGGTGATTGGCACTTCGATCAGGCTGTCGTTGACGCGGTGCGCAAACCGCGGCGCATCGGGCATGCCGTAGTGATCGTGCGCGATCGGGTAGATGCTGGAGCTGTAGCGGTAGCCGGCTCGCGCCAGGCAATCAAAGGCCCACAGATTGCCCGTGCCGATTGAAAAACTCGGCGCGCGGTAGCCGGTGACCGGCACACCGCACAGGTCTTCAAGGATCTGCTTGGCGCTCTCGATGTCGGCCGTGAATTCCGCTTCGGTCAGATCGCTCGCGCGCTGGTGGCCATAGCCGTGGCTGGCGACCTCGTGCCCCGCATCGGCAATGCGACGCACCAGTTGCGGATAGCGCTGCGCGATCCAGCCGAGGGTGAAAAACGTGGCCTGGGTGTCGTGGCGCGCCAGCAGCGCGAGGATGCGATCGACGTTGCGCTCGACCCGACATTCGCGCTGGTCCCAGTCGCTGCGGGCGATGTAGGGCGCAAAGGCGGACACCTGAAAGTAGTCCTCGACATCGATCGTCAGGGCGTTGCGCAACGGCGCTCCCTGGTGAACGGCCGGCGGGCTCATCGGCTGCTTTCATCCGATGTGGTCTTGACTGCGCTGACCAGCTTTTGCAGCAAGCTGATCACCTGCACGTTCTGTCGTTCGAGCCGCAAGAGGCTGCGCTCGACACGCTGCAGTTGATCGAGCTTTTGCTCGGCCATCAGCGTCGCCAGCTGACCTGACATCTGGCGCGCCGCGTCGGGTGCCAGGTTGATTTGGGACAGGTCGATGTCGGGCACCAGCTCTGAATTGCCTGCATGCAATGCCGAGCCTACCGGCTCGAAAGGCTTGGCCGGAATGGCCGCCTCTTCGGTGGTCTCTTGCACCACCTCCTCGACGTCGGCGCGGGTCAAGTGGGTTTTCTCGGCCAGGAAGCCCAGCAGCAGCAGGCGATCACAGATCGAATTGATGCGTCGCGGGATGCCACGCGTGGCTTTGAAGATGGCACCGAAGGCGGCGGGTTCAAAACTGGGCTTGCCGTTAGAGCCCGCGCAGACCAAGCGGTGTTCGATGTAGCGCTGCGTTTCCTCGGCGTCCAACGGGCCGATGTGGCAGGTGGCGGCCACGCGTTGCCGGAACTGCTCCATCTCCGGGCGCTGCAGGATTTCTCGGAATTCCGGTTGGCCGACCATGAAGCTCTGCAGCAAAGCCTGGTTGCCAAACTGGAAGTTTGACAGCATGCGCAATTCTTCAACCGCCTGCGCAGTCAGGTTCTGCGCCTCATCCACGATCAGCAGGCAGCGCTTGCCCTGGCTGGTCTGGTTGACCAGAAAGGCCTCCAAGGTGATCAGCAACTGAGCCTTCGACACATCTTTGACATGGAAACCAAACGCCGCACCGACCATGCGCAGCGTGTCCTCCGCACCGAGTTGCGTGGTGACCAGGTGGCCGATCACGACATCGCTGCCGTGCAGGCTGTCGATCAGGGTGCGCAGGATCGTCGTCTTGCCCGCACCGATTTCGCCGGTGATGACCACGAATCCCTCGTGTCTCGACACGCCGTATTCAAGATAGGCCTTGGCGCGGCTGTGCTGCTTGCTGCCGAAATAGAAGCTGGGGTCGGGGTTGAGCTGGAACGGTTTGCTCGTCAGCCCGTAGAACGCTTCGTACATGGTTAGAACTGCACCTTCAGATTGGCCACGACGGCGCTTTCGGTGTACGGATCGACATCACTGTGAAACAAGGTTCGACGCGCCGATATTGATAGATCGACCTGCTTGCTCAGATGCGTGGTGTAGGTGGTCGTCAACGAGCGCAGACGGGTCATTCGGTTGTCCCCGGTCGAGCTGTTCCTGCTCAGAGAGAGGTCCGCGCTGAGCGCCGACAAAGGCGTCAGGCGATGCGAAACATTGACGCCAAAACCAGTGGAGTGGAGGTTGCGACCATTCGACAAGTCACCGGCATTGGTCGCTGTGTCGTTCGCCGCGCGTGCGTCGTTACGCGAAGTGGACAGCAGCAAGCTAGTGCGCAAGCCAATCAACGCCAGAGACAGGTTCTGTCGTCGCTGGATGGAGGCAGCGTTGGTGAGAAATCCGCCATTGACCAAGGTGCTGCGGGTCAGGCCGCTGTTCTGCAGGAAGGCATCGACCAAGGCGGTGCGCTGCACCGGATCGGGCGCGATGGACGCGAACTGCGCATACAACAGGTCGAACACACTGCGCGGCGAATTGGTGCCGTTGGCACCAGACGTCGTGTTGACGTCCTGGCCATCGACAAAGGTCCAGACAGTGCGTGGAGTGCGATGCTCAAAACGGATGTTGTAGGCGTTGCCGAAGAACCGGTGGTCGCGCGTCACTTCCAGCCGGGTGCGCTCGGTCGGCCTCCACGTGAAGCCAGCGCTCCAGGTCGTGGTGCTTTTCTGGCCCGAGAACTGGTAATCGTTGCGTTCGCGGCCGGCGCCTGCCGACACCTGAAACTCCGGGGTCACGGCGAAGGTCAGCCGGCCATTGAAGCGTGTGGAGTCCTGGGTGCCCTGGTTTTCAAACTCCGAACTTTGGCGCGACGCGTTCAGCGACCAACCCAGGCGAGAGAACAGGGCCTGACCAGAACTGAGGACCAGCGACGCCTCGTTCGAGGTCGATTTGGCACTCGACCCGCTGCTGTTGCTGGCGGTCCAGTCCCATCGCACCTGGTAATTCGCGAAGCTGCCCAACGGGCCGCGAACATAAGGTGCGATCTGGTACGTCGTCACTTCGGCGCGATTGCCGTCGGCCAGGTTGCGGTCGGCCGATCGGGTGCCGAGCGCCGAGATGCTCTGTTGAGAGATGCTGGCGCTGGCATCAACATAGGCCCACTTGTCAATCGCCTCTGCGGTGCCTCTGGCGCTGAGCGCCTGCTGCACCTCGTTGAAGGACGATCGCCGTGCATAAACCAGACCGTGCAGCGCGTAATCGACGTCGCCGGTAATTCGCCCCGTTCGGCTGCTCAGGCGCAGCCCGGGGCTGATGTCGGTGATCGCGTCCCCCCGCGCATCGTTGCCGCGGTCGAGCCCCACATTGCTGGTGATGGTCTCGGTCACACTGAGTGTCGGTTGCCAAACCAATCCGCTCCGCGAGCCTGACGCCTGCTCCTGGGCGTGGGCAGTCATGGTGGCCATACCGATCACACCGACGATCGGCGGCAGCACTTGCCATCCGAGCCAGCGGTGCAAGGTCAGACTGGAACGCACCACTGACCCTTCCGGCCACGACTCAGGCTTTCGAATTGCCACTGGGCGCCCCATAGCCGTACCCATAGCCGTAGCCGTAGCCGGAGCCATATCCGTCAGAGCTGGTACCCCGAACCTTGTTGAGCACCAAATTGATGTTTGCGCAGCCCTTGATGGTGGACAGTGCATGGTCGACATCGGCCTGCAGCGTTCGGTCGGCCTGGACCACCATCACCACCTGCCCCATCTGCGTCGCGAGCACGCGTGATTCGGTCGTCAACAGCAGCGGCGGCGAATCGAAAATGATGATGCGGTCCGGATAACGCGCCGCCATGTCGTCGAGCAGCTGGCGCATCGCGTCGCTGGCCAGCAACTCGGTCGCCTTGGGGCGGCTCGTTCCACTGGGCAGCACCGTCAGCTTGTCGATGTTCGTCTTCAGCAGCACGCTGTGCATGTCCTTGCTGCCTTCGAGCACATCGAGCAGGCCGGGCATGGTCTGTAAGCCCAGCATGCGCAGGATCGAAGGCCGCGCCACATCGGCGTCGACCAGCATCACCGTGTTGTCCAGCTCCATCGCGATGCTCATCGCCAGATTGAGCGACGTGAAACTCTTGCCTTCACCCGACAGTGAACTGGTCACCATGATCAGGTTGCCATGCTTCAGGGCGTTTTCGCCCTTGGCTTTTGCATTCGCGAGCAATGGCCTCTTGATCAATCGAAACTGATCTGCAGAGTGCGAGCGAGGCGCGTTCGGCGTGACGATGCCCGCCGCACTCAGCACATCGAGGTCGAGCGTCACCTGACGCGAGGTGTGGGCGGGCTCTGCCACACGTGCCGTCGGGGCCGCGGATGTCAGCGACGTTGTGGCCACCAGCGAGGGCGATGTGGTCGCCGCGGAAGGGGTGATCTGATCGGGTATCTGCGCCCCTGCGTTGCGCAGTTGCTCGAGTCGTCGCGCGGCTTGTTCAATCAGGCTGGTCATGTGATTCAGCCCTTTCTGGCGGCCATCAGCGCCAAGCCCAACATCGTCAACCCGAAAAAGCCCACCAGACCGCCCGAAGACACGACGAACTTCACCAGTCTGGTCTTCTCGAGCCGAACCTCCGCTG
>JANXTP010000144.1 GCA_025352345.1 Burkholderiales bacterium
TATACTGAGAAAACTAGCGTGACAGTGTGCCAAAATTGTGCCAATAAATCCATTGATTAATACAAGTCATTGATTTATATGGGGTAAGTTCTGGCCTCCGAAGCCAAGGGTCGTGGGTTCGATCCCCGCCAGCCGCACCACTTTTTGAAACCCACGCCCCGCGCGGCTGTCACTGGAACCATATCTGGGCCGCATAGGCCCACTTATGCTTCAATTTAAGGGCGGAACATTTATGCTTCCATTACCCAACTACAAAACTTTCCAAGTTTGGGCGTGAACTCGAGAGTTTTCGTCAAAAAGGTGCGCTACTGACGCAGATCCTTCCAAAAGCGATTTTCAAAACGGAACGCTTATGGTTCCGTGTGGCACGGATATGCTTCCAGCGCGGATAGGTGCAAATTTCCATGCTTAACTAGACGTAGGCAGCCAGCAAAGTCACCTTTCTACTTTGCTCAAAATGGCAGCCCGTAGGGAAGCATGCGATTTCAAATATGGAGACAGCCTTCGCAGCACTACCTAGACGGACATCAGTGCATCGTTGGTTTGATGACATGTAGTGCTGCCTTTGAACCCCAGCCCCGTCAACGGATTCTCACGTCCGCAGCACACGGCACAGGTATAGAACGCTGAGCGGCGGTTTCGCAGCGATTGCAGTCTTTCGCCGGCAACGTGTCAGCTGACCGCTCGCGCGGCAAGGACCGGTCGGTCACCAACGGACAGCGTCCGACCGTTCAGCGTCTCTGCAGGATATCAAGCGCGTCGTCTAACGCCGCGATTGATTCCACGACGACCCTGACGGTTGCGCGATCGAACTCATGATCACGTTGTGAATCGTGTACGCCGCTGTTGAGGTTGCCCCACTCGATGCTGGTGCCGCTAACATTTAGCAAGGCCGCGAGCGCGGCGACCGCCTGCGGCGCACCGACGTGCTGTGCCGCGATCCGATCAACCGCCGATCGCAGCTTGCTGCACTTGTTGTTCAACTCCCAAGGCGATCGGGGCCCACCCAGCTTGATGTCGATCCGACCGTCCCCCCGCCGGCCCAGCCATGTCCAGAGACGATCCGTCAGACTCTCCAGCGCCGGACGGGCCTGACGCAGTGCCTCGCGCTTCTCATCGGCTGCCAACGCCTGCAGAGCAAGCAACACGTAGTTCTTCGTCGGCGGGTCGCTGTCGACACGCAGTTCGTGCTCTCCCTGATGCGGGAGGAACTTATATCGCTTGATGGCTGCTGTTCGCCGGACGCCCAACTCTTGCTGGATGCGGTGCAGGAACTCCTCTGCGTGTGAGGTGAGGATGACCTGCTTGCCGTCGAGCAGACCGTCCTCGAAGAAGGTACGCCAGATGCCATCGCGGTGATCGTCGTCGATCGCATTGACAACGTCATCAAAGATGACCACGGGGCAGCCCTGTACGATGTTCTTAGCAAGCAGAATGGCCAGGCCCAGGCATTTGATGTGCCCTTCGCTGAAGACAATCAGCGCGTCGTAGCGCACGCCCGGCTCGCCGGCGAATTCCACGTCGATCTTGCTGTTCTCCGCTACCGGTAACCAAAGCGCGTGCAGCAAATCGCCGGGCTGGTCGGCCCGGTTGAATGCGTTGTACAGACGGCGAGCCAGCTCTCCCAACCCCTGCAGCAGAGCACCCGGCAGAGCCGTGAGGTAGGCCTGGATCTCGGGCAAAAAACCGTCGTAGGCGGCCTTGATTCGCTGATGGTGCGTCACTATCGGCACTTCGTCCGCAACGGCCTGGATAAGGTCGCGGTTCGCCGCGTCGAACTGGGCCACCGTCTGGCGGGCCGCCGTTAGGTCCTGATCCGCCGTCGCTCGCATGATCCTGAGCCGTTCGATCTCCAGCAGATGCTGCTGCAGGCGGTCCCGCTCCTGGGCCAGCGTGCGGCGCTGAGTATGCACCTCACGCGCCTGCGCGTCGAAGCCTTCGATGATCTCTGCGATCCGCACCAGGGCTTGCCAGGCAAGCCGGTCCCCATCGACCCACTGGCCGAGCCAGTTTCCCGCAGCGGTAGGCGACAGCAGCGGCAGGCCCGCGGCATGCAATTCGGCAGGACAGGCAATCGATGCCGCTGCAACCACGCGGCGCATCTCGTCCCACAGCGCTCGAACCGCCTCGCTCAACTGCGTCCGAAGCCCGGTCTCCTGCTGCTGAAGGGCCGCCAGTTGCGCGAGCTGCTCCAAGCCGGTTCGCGCCCTGGAGAACGGGTTCTGCGCCACGGCGGCCAGTCCTGTTAGCGGCTGTGCAGGAAGGCGCAAATATGGCGGAGTTCCGCATTGGTACGGACAAATGGCAAGGGCCCCGAAGGGCCCTGGAACAAGTAAATGGATACCCGGCTAGTCAGAACAGATCTTCGTCATCCAGGGTTGAG
>JANXTP010000157.1 GCA_025352345.1 Burkholderiales bacterium
GACCAACCCGATTTGCACCGCAACGCGCCGCGCCCGTCGATGGATTGCCTGTATGGCCTGGTCGATGATGTCGCACAGGCCGGGAGCAAAACGACCGAGGCCAACCCTCACGCGGTGGCCTTGAACTTCATCGCGTACTTGAGCGCGGCAGTTGGCCGAGGGGTATATCTGCCGGTCGGCAACACTTGGCATCACCCCCGGATATTTGGTCAGCACGTAGGCCGCACTGGTCGAGGCCGCAAGGGGGATGCGGTGGGCGTCGTGCACCGGATCGACAAGGCGCTGCGGGCGCTTGATCCGACTATCGCGCCGCAAGTTCACGCGGGCGGTCTGTCGAGCCGGGAGGGCTTGGTTTTTCTCATCCATGACGGGTTCAAAGAGGGCAAAAACGAAGTCGAGCCGATCCACGACAAGCGGCTGTGGGTCGTCGAGACAGAATTCTCCAATGTGCTGCAACAGAGCAAGCGAGACGGAAATACCTTGTCCGCTGCGCTGCGCGATCTCTGGGATGGCGTGTCGTTGAAACCCGCCACGAAAGCCAATCGACTCTCGACGACCGATCCGCACGTTGCTTTGTCGGTGGCGATCACGCCGAGCGAACTACGGGCGCTGATGGCCTCGCGCGAACTGACAAACGGTTTCGCCAATCGGTTTTTGTTGATCTGGGCTGAACGTACCAAGTTGCTGCCGTTTCCGACTGCGACGGAACAGAGCGTGATCAACAGCCTGGCGAAGAAGGTCAAAAAGGTCCTGGACTTCGCCGGCGCGGATCGACCTGTAGAGGGCGACAGGCTCCGAATGGAATTCACCGCAGAGGCCAAGAAGCGATACGAGACTTTGTACCGTGGCGAGCTTTCCGATCAGAGCGCAGGCGAGAAGGTCAGCGCACTGTTGGAGCGCCGCGCCCCTACTTTGCTGCGCCTGTCGATGTTGTTCGCGCTGACGGATTCGACGCTTGAAATTACCGTCGAGCACATCAATGCGGCGTTGGCTTGGGTGCGGTACTGGTCGGACTCGGTGAAGTTCGTTTTCGCCAGTGAACTCGACGAAGCAGGTACGGCGCAGACGAACGGCGATGCAGAAAAGATCGTCGAGTTCTTGACGACAAAGGGCAAGTCAACCCGCAAGCAAATCACCGTTGACTGCTTCCAAGGTCACGCGACGAAGACCCGCATCGATACCGCCATCGACGAACTGCTGTCGGCAACGCCTTCTCGAATCGTGGTCGAGCCAGTTCCCAGGCCGGACAACAAGCCGGGTTCTCCGACCAAGTTCTACACATTGGCTGCGAACTCTGCGAACTCTGCGAACAGTGAGGCCCCGCCTGGGTTTTCGGGCAGTTCGCAAGATCGCGAATTCAGCGAACTGTGCGAACTGAGGCCCCAGACGGACGACCAGGCCAAAACCACAGTTCGCACGGTTCGCACAGTTAGCGAACTGTCAAATCGGGCTGCAGGCCGCGCCAATGCTCACGATTCGCACAATTCGCACAGTTCGCAGGCAGATTCAGAAATGGAGGTTTTCTGATGGGCGCTTCTGACTTGCTGGCGTATTTACGCGGTTCGGGATTCACGCTGACCTTGACCGATGAGGGCGGTATCGGTATCGCACCGGCCGCCGCTCTGACGGACGATGACCGGCAGGCGATCCGAGATCAGCGCTCCGACTTGCTGGTCTTGTTGACCGAATCCCCCGCATCGGTCATCGCGACGCCCGACCCGGATCGCTGGTGCTGGCCGCACTCCGACGCCATGAACAGTGCCGAGCTGGCCGAGTTCATGACCAGGCGCGCACGGCTGATGCGCTGGGGCTGGGTCGAGTCCGCTGCCGAAGCGCTGGCCGAACGCCTGGCGAAACGAGGCCGCGACACCGATGACCGGGTGAGCTGCACCGACTGCCAGCACTACCGCCCCGGGCGCTGCGGCAATCATGATCTCGCCGGGCTGCAAGCGCCTGACCTGAGCCGAGACCTTGCCGGACTGTTGCAGCGCTGCCCGGGGTTCACCGCATGAGCGCCATGCAACGCAACAAAGGCAAGGCCGGTGAACTGGAAGTCGTCGGCCTGGTGCGCGAGCTGACGGGATGGGACGTGCGGCGCCGAGTTCGACAACACGCTGGTGATAGCGATCTCGAAGGCGTGCCCGGCTGGTCGGTCGAAGTGAAGCGACATGCTCAAGCCGGACGAGGTGACATCGCCCGCTGGTGGCTACAGACCGCAGAGCAGGCCGCCACGGCGTCAGCGCTGCCGGTCCTGTTCTACCGGGTGGATCGTGACCAGTGGCGCGCCGTGTGGCCGCTGGCCGTGACGCTGGCCAACCAACGGGCCGACTACTGGCGCGGCTACGAATGGACGGCAGAAACCACCGTCGAGGCGTGGGCCGCTGCTGCTCGGGAGTGTTGCTGATGGGGGTACATCCGAAGTCTGGCGCCTCGTCGAGCGGAAACCGACTGTTCCCGCAGCAAGCGGTCTAGAACGCCCCTCGCTTGGTTTATCGACGCACGGCGACCCCGGCAATGGCCTCGCCGGGGCAGGAAAAGGCAGGGGAGGGGGGGTATCGATCCCTTCGGTTTTGCCATCGGAAACCGTATGTGGGCCTTCGCGTTAACGCTAACCCACAACTCGTCCCGCACGCATACCCGCACGCACAAGGAACACCATGAACCAGACACACACACGCGGGCCGCTGGCCGGGCCGCTACGGGCTCGCATCAACCAGTTGGCACATTCACACGCCCTGCAATTTGAAATGCGCCTGAGGGCTTCCCTGCTGGCGCAGGTACTGGCCGCCCGAGCTGGTGGCGCATCGTTCGACGGCCTGGCTGAACTGGTGGGCAAGATGGAGGCCGCGCCGCCTTGATGCGCTGACGGCAGCACTGCGGCCAGGTGCGAGCGCGTGGGCTCGTGCGCGCCAGTTGATGAGCAGTACGCCCGAGCGCGATCTGCACGCACGCAAGGCCGATGCGCAGCAATACGCGGGGGCGAGAAACTGACGAGTTTGTGTAATTCCTGTGTAATCCGGCATGGAAAATTACACAAAAAGCGGGAAGGCAAGAGAACATCAAGGGGGTCGAAACTGTTGATTGATCCTTAAAAATCAGCGACTTAGGAACGTTTGGGAATCGACGGGAACGCAAGCAACCAACATTGAAAATCCGCGTGTCGGTGGTTCGATTCCGCC
>JANXTP010000161.1 GCA_025352345.1 Burkholderiales bacterium
CGAGGAAGACTTTGAGGCGCGACAAGACCGAAGCCAAGTCCGCAGCTTCGACCTCGCGCCGCGAGATCATCAAGACGACTGGTTCAGTGACACCGGGGCGGAGGTCGAGACGTGGGGGCTGGGCCATTCACCTATTTTCACGTCGAATCGCGCACCGCCAATTTCGACCAAGGCGAGTTCGCAGGCGCGATTCACAGGGTCTGAAGCGGGCGAGGAGCGTATCCACCCAGTCGTCGGGCGTTTGCCGGTCAGGCGATCCGGCTGACGGCGACCCAGCACGCGCGATCGTAGCTTTGTTTCAGGAGATGCCACCGAACACGACCACCGCCATGCCGACCAGGGCGCCCGAGCTGCCACCGGCATCGAAATTTGCAAGAGGCTGTTGATAAACACAGTATAGGCTTGTAGAGTTTGGGTAGTCGCACCGCTCGTCGACGGAGGCTCACTTGGTCCTGGTATCCGATAGAACTGCATCGGTATGCTGTAAAGTGCTGTATCAAATTTGAAGGATCGAACCCATGGCTGCCCAACGAGGACGAAAGCCGACAGGTAAGCCCCGTGCTACCCGCGCCTCAGCAAGTCTGCCCCCCGAGCTCTACGTCACGCTGCAGGAAATCGCGAAGCAAAAGAAAGTGTCCGTCGCCTGGGTCATCCGCGACGCGGCCGAGAAATACATCGCTGAACAGTGGCCACTGTTCGCACGAACCTAGTGAGCACCTTGATGGCTACCAAAAAGACAGCGACCGACACGGAAAGAACCCACAGCGGGCGCTTCACTGAACTCGATCAAGACAAACTGCGTGGCGGCTACTACACGTCATCCGAGGTGGCCGAATGGCTGTGCGCCTGGGCCATCCGCTCGCCCAGAGACCGCGTGCTTGAGCCCAGTTGCGGTGATGGCGTCTTTCTGGGGGCCGCCGCAAAGCGCTTTGCCGAGCTAGGCGCACGCAGCCCGGCGATCGCCCGCCAGTTGACCGGCGTCGAAATCGTCGCAGGCGAAGCTGACCTAGCCCGTGCGCGCCTGCAAGAGCAGCTGCGCGGGCGGGCAGCGGACGTGGTCAACACGGGAGACTTTTTCGGTTGGTGGCAAGACAGCGGGCACCCGGAGTTTGATGCCGTGATCGGCAACCCACCCTTCATTCGCTATCAGACCTTCCCGGAGCCGCATCGCAGCCTTGCCATGGCGTTGATGGTGGGACAAGGCCTGTCCCCAAATCGCCTGACCAACATTTGGGTGCCGTTCGTCGTTGCGGCGGTTGCCAGCCTGCGACCCGGTGGCCGATTAGCGTTTGTGCTACCGGCAGAACTGCTGCAGGTTACCTACGCCGCGCAGCTGCGCTCGTTTCTCACTGACCGTTTCGGTCGCATCGACATCGTCGCCTGCAATGAGCTGTTCTTCGAGAAGGCGGAACAAGAAGTTGTGCTTCTGCTGGCGGATGATTTGCTGGGGGCGGCCGACAGCGCTAATCCTTGCCGCGTGACGATGACAGAGACGCGCACGCCAAGCGAAATCACGAGCCGCGCTCCTGCCTTGGTGTTGGCAGCCGCACAGCCGAAGACCATCCGACACGACAGCGAAAAGTGGTTGAAGTATTTCTTGTCCGAAAAAGAGATCACCTTCATGCGCGCCCTGCGTGATGCGGGCATCACCACAAACCTGTCAACACACGCCAGCGTTGATGTTGGCGTAGTGACCGGAAAGAACGAGTTTTTCGTCTTGACCAGTGCGCAGGTTGAAGAGCTGGGCTTGGAAGGCCTGACTGCACCTCTGGTGTCGCGGTCGGCGCATCTGAAGGGGGCTCGTGTTGGCAAGGCCGATTGGAATGCAATGTCGGCGGCTGGCGACCGTGTCCACCTTTTGCACCTGAAGGGAAACACTGCCAAGCCGTCGGCGGCGCTTGCCAAGTACATTCGTTTTGGCGAGGGCAATGAGGTTCACAAGGGCTACAAGTGTTCAATCCGCGAGCCCTGGTATGCAGTCCCCTCAGTGTGGACGCCTGACGGCTTCCTGTTTCGGCAGATATACGACTTCCCGCGCGTGGTCCTGAACCAAGCAGGCGCAACTTCGACCGACACCATTCACCGACTGACCGGCAAAAAAGAGAAGCCGGAACGGATCATCGCCAACACCTACACCTGGCTCACGGCAGCGTCAGCTGAGATTGAAGGCCGCAGCTATGGCGGCGGCGTTCTTGAGCTTGAGCCCACTGAGGCCGAGCGGCTGCTGATGCCAGCAACGCTCAACGGGGCAATGCCCTTGGCTGAATGCGACAAGCTGACGCGGGCCGGTCGGCTCGATGACGTGCTGGAAGAAAATGCGCGAATCGTGCTGATGGGGCACATGGGGTTGTCGCAAGCCGACTGCTTCGTCCTGCGCGACATCTGGATGAAGATGCGCGACCGGCGCAATGCGCGCCGTCGCGGACGGTCGGCGGACAAGGCCGACGGTGTCGCCGCATGACCGTCGACGAAGCCGCCAAGACTGCCGCCCGCGCTCGCGTTGCCGAGTTGGTCAGGAGCTTCAAGGTCAACGAAGCTGACTATCTAGACGCGGCCTACAACGAAACCCAAGTCCGCACGGGCTTCGTCACGCCCTTGTTGGCGGCCTTCGGATGGGACGTGTACAACCGGCTCGATCATCCGGCGGGATTCCGCGAGGTCCTTGAAGAAGCGACTGTCGATGTTGGCGAGGCGCGGTCGAAAAAGCCGGACTATGAGTTGCGGCTCGCCCGACAACGCAAGATATTCGTCGAGGCGAAGAAGCCAAGCGTGCAGATCGACCGCAGCCGTGACTCAGCATTCCAAACGCGCCGGTACGGCTACTCGGCGAGTCTGCCGATTTCGGTCCTGACCAACTTTCACCAGCTCGCAATCTACGACTGTCTGCCGATTCCGGCCGAGACCGACGACGCGCATGTAGCCCGGCTGCTTATCGTTCGGTACGACGAATTCGAAGCACGGTTCGATGAGCTGTGGTCGACGCTGTCGCGCGACTCAGTCTATTCCGGAGATTTTGACCGGCGCTTCGCGGTTGGCATGTCGCGGCATGGTGCCGAACAATTCGACGACCTATTCTTGCGCCAAGTCCGTTCGTGGCGCGAGCGCTTGGCCGTCGATATGCACACCAACACGCCAGGACTCAGTCCGGTGGAGTTGACCTATGCAGTTCAGCTTTTCCTGTCCCGGATCGTCTTCCTCCGCATCTGCGAAGACCGTGACATTGAGCGCTATGAGAACCTGAAGAATTTGCCAGCAGGCAGTACGTTTGATGCGCTCATGGCCGAGCTGCGGCGCGCTGACGCGTTCTACAACTCGGGGCTCTTCCGACTGCTGGACGACGCGGCGCTCGGTGTTCGCCTGAGCGATGCCGTCCTTCATAGCGTCATCAGCGAGCTGTACTACCCACAGAGCCCGTATACCTTCGCCGTCGTCGAAACCGAGGTCCTGGGTGAGATTTACGAGCAGTTCCTTGGCGAGGAAATCACGATCGTCGATGGTGCGGTCGCCGTTGTTCGCAAGCCCGAGGTGCGCGAAAGCGGCGGCGTCGTTCCGACTCCGCGATACATCGTCGATGCCATCATTGCGCGCACGTTGGTGCCAGCACTTCAAGGAAAGAGTCCGACGGACCTTGCGGGATTCACCGTGGCAGACATCTGCTGCGGCTCGGGAATTTTCTTACTCGGCGTATATGAGTTCCTCATGGACCACTGTCTCGGCTGGTACTTGACCAATGGCCGGGTGGCGCATGTGGGCCACACGATCTACGAGGCCGGCGCCGGCCAGTGGCGGCTCACGTTCGACGAAAAGCGGCGCATCCTGCAAGCGCATATTCGCGGCGTCGATATCGACGCGAACGCGGTTGAGGTGGCGCAATTTAGCTTGCTGCTCAAGCTGGTCGAGCATGAAACCAGCAACGGCCTGGCCGAGTTCGTCGCGCGTCGGCACGAGCGGGCTCTACCCGACTTGAATGGAATCGTCCGCGCGGGGAACAGCTTGGTTAGTCAGGCGGAGTGGACTGCCACCATGAACGGTGCAATGTCGGTTCCGCTGACGAAGAAGGTCAATCCGTTCGACTGGTCCAACGAGTTCGCCGCAGAAATGCGGCATGGCGGCTTCGATGTGATCGTCGGCAATCCGCCCTATATCCGCATCCAGAACATGACGGGCTATTCGCCCGAAGAGGCCGCCTTCTATCAACGGCCAACTTCACCCTACACAACGGCGCGCCAAGACAACTTCGACAAGTACGCCCTGTTTTTCGAGCGTGCGCTGACCCTGATGCAGCCTGATGGCCGGCTGGGATTTATCACGCCACACAAGTTCATGACCATTCAGGCCGGTCGGGCGCTGCGCCGGCTGCTCACCGTAGGGCAGTTGGTCGATGAGGTGGTCCATTTCGGCGTGAAGCAGGTCTTTGGGCGCGCCGCCAGCAACTACACCTGCATCCTGGTCTTGGATCGGAGCGGCAACGAAGCGGTGCGCGTTGAGCAAGTGGCCAGCCTCGAGGCTTGGCGCTATGGCGAGCCAAGCCCGGTTACCGAACTCCCGGCGGCTAGCTTGGGCGAGGAGCCCTGGCAGTTCGCGGATACCGAAACGCGCGCGCTGTTCGCGCGGGTGCGTGCCGCGCATCCCAATCGCCTGAAAGGCGTGGCCGAAATCTTTGTTGGTGTGCAAACCAGCGCGGATGACATCTACATCTTTGAGGCGGCTGCTGAAGCCGCTGCCACAGTCACCCTACGCTGGAACGACCGCGACTGGCCAATTGAACGCGCCATCCTGAGGCCCTGCCTGCATGACGTGACGCTCCAAGCGTATGCACGCCCTGAGCCCAATGCGTGGATGATCTTCCCATATGAGCTGGTGGCCGGAGCTACTCGCACGGCAGCGCGCCTGATTCAGCCTGCCGACATGGCGGCACGGTTCCCCGGCTGTCTCGCCTATCTGGAAGCGCGCCGCGCCGAGCTTCAAACCCGCCACGTCTCGGGCGGCGTCGCCGCCGAGAGGCAGTTCTATCAGTTCGGCCGCTCGCAAAGTCTCGTCAAGTTCGATAGCAGCAAGATCATTCTGCCCGCGCTGTCCGTCGAGCCGCGCTACGCCTATGACGACGCCAATATCGTCGTCACCGGTGGCGGTAACGG
>JANXTP010000201.1 GCA_025352345.1 Burkholderiales bacterium
ATGACCCAGGGCTTGCTGGCGGCGATGGTGGCCGACACCGCGCCGGCCGACCTGCGCGGGACGGCTTACGGCTTGTTCAACCTCGTCAGCGGAGTGGCGATGCTGGTGGCCAGTGGGCTCGCCGGTTGGCTGTGGGATCGGCTCGGCGCCTCGTCCACGTTCTGGGCCGGGGCGGCTTTCAGCGTCTCCGCCTTGGGTTGCCTCGCCTGGCGTCACCAGACCCTCGCCGTCGGCACGCGTGGCAGCCGCTCATAGAAAACTAGATTCAGCCGCGCTCAACAGCGAGACAAGATGCGCGACACGAACGACCAGTGGTCGTCGTCGAACTCAGTCCCTGTCGCGACGATGCTCGTACCGGTCGTCGTCCCATTCGTGGTCGTGGTTGTGGTCATGACGATGGCCATACCAGCCTCTGCGCTCGTAAACCGGGGGGCCGTAAATGACGGTCGGGCCCTGGTAGTACTGCGGTGGATAGTAGTAATCGGGTACGGACTGGTACACCGGACGAGGTACCTGATAAATCAGGCGCGGCTCGACGTATACCGGTGCTGGCGCGTAGACGGGAGCGGGGACATACACAGGCACAGGGCTGTAGTACACGGGCGGTGCGATGTCGATGCCGATCGACCAATGGACCCCAGCATGAGCTGCGCCCGAGCCGATCATGGCAAACGCAGCTGCTGCAACTGCAATCAGACGCTTCATGGCAGTACTCCTTTTGACCTTCCGATAACGCGCTGAACCGGCAGCAGAGCTGACACGCTGTTGTTGCAAGACGTAAGCGCCACAGGTGAAAGTACGTGTCCGGGAAGTGTTCGAACACGTCGCCTTTGCGGCAGGCAGTCAGGCCCCTGAAGCCCGGCGAACAGGCCAATATTCACAGCCCCGGCCGTCTTTTTGAGTTCGCACATCGACAAGGACAGCTCAGTTGACCGCGCCAGCAGCGGCTGCTGGCGCGGCATACGTGGGCGAAGTACGAGTGCTACGCTGATCACGCGTTATCACTTCGGCAATTAGGGATAGCGACAGCTATCCTGTCACCAAAACAGCCAGTGGCTATCCGTAATCAGCGTTTGCTGAACAAATAGCCCTGAAACTCACACACCCTTGCTTGCGTTCGGATCGTTAGGTCGGTCGGAGCTCTCGACCACTCAGTCGAGTCGACTTCTATGACTCGACACAACCAGCTGCAGCGCCGGCGCCCCGCGCAACGCCCTGAACCGCCCCGGTTCCGGGGCGATTCAGGGCGGTTTCGGCATGAAAACTTCAACGCTTTCAGCAAGGCCCAAGAAGGGCTCCGGTCAGATTCCCCGCCAGCGTCCTGTGATGAATAACACCGTATCAATGCAGGAACCTTTGCAGGAACCGGGACAACTCAAAACGCAGGAACGGAGGCTGCTTGCTGCTTGTGCGAAGCGTTTTCGATCCTCCTCCCGCCATCACCAACATCCGCCCCGGTCTGGCCGCGTCAGCGCTGCAGCTGTGCCAGTGGAATGTCGAAATCGTCTTCGATGTCTTCCGGGCACGAAATGATCATCACGGGATGATTGGGCCAATGGCTGGCCTGTTGCTGCAGATGCACCAACGCATCGGCGTCGCCGGTGTACAAAACGATTTGGGGCAAAGGGTCTGGTGCTGCGTCTGTGGATGGATTCCAGTCGGTCAGCGTGATCTGCGATTTGATCGACAAGGGCAGCCCCACCCGCAGCGCCTGGGTCTGCACCGGATCGTCCGGCTGCGCGCGAGGCCAGAGTACGCCGTTGCCTGCCGTCAGAGCGGCCATGGTCTGGGCCAGCAAACTGTCCTGGTTGTTGGCCAGGCACAGCACCATGCCCAGGGGGGTGGATTCAGGCACCTGGTCGGTGAGCCGCTCTGCGTAGTCGGCAAGAGACTCCTTGCTTTGGGCCTCCAGCCAGGTGTGAAACTGCTCCAGCATTTCGTCGATGTCAAATTGGGGCTCGGTCATACGAAGGTCTCCTGATTTTTAAACTTGTTTGCGCAGCCCCCAGCGTTCGCAGCACGTCAATCCAGCGCCCGGGGCCTGCATCGTAGGTGATGCGAGAGGTTTGCGCGGTGTCGCCCGGATCGGTAACCCACCGGGTGGCCGCCACGGCCGCACTCTCGCAGCGCTCGATAGACTCCAGGGCTTATTCAGACCGTTCGGATACCCAGGCATGACCCCAGCATCGCTCCTTGAACAGCACGGCCCGCGCGAGGCCATGGACTACGACGTGGTGGTGGTCGGCGGCGGGCCAGCCGGTCTTGCAACAGCTATCCGCATCAAGCAGCTCGCCCAGGTGCAGGGCCCCGAGATCTCGGTGGTGGTGCTGGAAAAAGGCTCGGAGCCGGGCGCGCACATCCTCAGTGGCGCGGTGATGGACCCGCGCGCATTGGCCGAGCTGTTCCCGAACTGGAAGGAACTCGGCGCGCCGCTTGAGCAGCCAGTCACAGACGACGAATTCCTGTTCCTCACGCGCGACGGCGCCACCAAAACCCCGCACGTGCTGTTGCCAGAGTGCTTCCACAACGACGGCAACTACGTCATCAGCCTGGGCAGCGTGACGCGCTGGCTGGGCCAGCAGGCCGAGGCGCTGGGCGTCGAGATCTTCCCCGGCTTCGCGGCAGCGGAGGTGCTGTATGCCGATGATGGCGCGGTCAAAGGTGTGGCCACCGGCAACCTGGGCATCGGCAAGGATGGCGAGCCCACTGCCAACTTTCAGCTCGGGATGGAGCTGCACGCCAAGTACACCGTGTTCGCCGAAGGCTCGCGTGGACATCTGGGCAGGCAGCTGATCTCACACTTCCAGCTCGATGCCGGACGCGATCCGCAAGCCTACGGCTTGGGCATCAAGGAACTGTGGGAGATCGACCCCACCAAGCATCACCCTGGCCGCGTGACACACACCGCGGGCTGGCCGCTGGACAGCCAGACCTACGGCGGCGCCTTCCTCTATCACCTGCCCGGCAACCAGGTGACGCTGGGCTTCATCACCGGGCTGGATTACAGCAACCCGTGGTTGAGCCCGTTCGAGGAAATGCAGCGCTGGAAGACGCACCCTGCGATCCGCAGCGTGCTCGAAGGCGGCAAGCGCGTGGGCTATGGCGCGCGGGCGATCACCGCGGGCGGCCTGCTGAGCCTGCCGAAGACGGTGTTCCCCGGTGGCGCGCTGGTCGGCTGCGAGGCCGGCTACCTGAACGTCAGCCGCATCAAGGGCAGCCATGCGGCCATCAAGAGCGGCATGCTCGCGGCCGACGCGATCTTCGACGCCCTCGCCAACGGCCGGCAGCATGACGATCTGGCGGCCTACCCCGACGCGTTCAAGCAAAGCTGGCTGCACGACGAGCTGGACCGCACGCGCAACTTCAAGCAGTGGTTCAAGAAGGGCCTGTGGGTGGCAACGCTGATGAACGGCATCGAGCAATGGCTGTTGCCGAAGCTCGGCATCACATCGCCGCTGTGGACGATTCACCACCACGTGGCCGACCACCAGACCTTGAAGCCGGCGGCCGACTGTCCACGCATCGACTACCCGAAGCCTGACGGCAAGATCACCTTCGACCGGCTCAGCAGCGTGTTCATCAGCAACACCAACCACGAAGAGAACCAGCCGGCGCACCTGACGCTGAAGGACGCCGGCGTGCCGGTGCGCATCAACCTCGCCACCTACGCCGGACCGGAAGGCCGCTACTGCCCGGCCGCTGTGTACGAGTACGTGAAGAACCCTGACGACACGGATCGCCTGCAGATCAACGCGCAGAACTGCGTGCACTGCAAGACCTGCGACATCAAAGACCCGACGCAGAACATCGTCTGGGTCACGCCCGAAGGCGGCGGCGGGCCGAATTACGCCGGGATGTAGTCGCGAGCAGCGGGTAGCGATGCGCCCGCTGCTAAACTTTCAACTTGCTAGGAGAGTGTTCGATGGTCCACTGCCGTCGAGCCGCCGAAGGCGCACGGTGACCTTGAAAAAAGATCGCCCCAACGCTCAGGCAAAAGGACTGGCAACACGCCGACCGAAAGGACGGCGTTCCTCGCTGAAGAGAGGCCCACCCCGAGTGGGTCCACCGAAGGGGCAAGCGTTCGGCCGAGCCGCGGCGAGCGTCAATCTCTCAGGTAAAGCGGACAGGGAGGGCAACGCCGGCCATGCATTTCAACGATGCAGGGCCGTTCGATCCATTGCCCCTGGGAACGCTGATGCCCACGCCGTCGCCTGAATCCGAACTGCTGACCACCCCGCTGCACGCACTGCACCTCGAACTCGGCGCGCGCATGGTGCCCTTCGCCGGCTACAACATGCCGGTGCAGTACCCGGCCGGCCTGATGGCCGAGCATTTGCATTGCCGTTCATCGGCCGCACTGTTCGATGTGTCGCACATGGGCCAGTTGCGGCTGACCGGCGGTGACACCGCTGCGGCGCTCGAATCGCTGCTGCCGATCGACGTGATCGGCATGGCCGATGGCCAGCAGCGCTACGGCTTCTTCACCAACGAGCACGGCGGCATCGTCGACGACCTGATGCTGACCCGCAGCGGCCTCGGTGGCACCTCCGAGTGGCTGCTGATCGTCAACGCCGCCAACAAGGCCACCGACACCGCGCTGCTGCAGTCGCGCATTGGTCAGCGCTGCAGCGTGCAGCCGCGCCCCGAATTGGCACTGCTGGCCTTGCAGGGCCCGCAGGCCGTGACGGCGCTGGCGCGGCTGAACCCGGTAGTCGCGACCATGAGTTTCATGACCGGCGCGGCCGTCACGCTGAACGGTGCGCCCTGCTTTGCCACCCGCTCCGGCTACACCGGCGAGGACGGCTTCGAGATCTCGGTACCAGCGGCCCAGGCCGAGGCCCTGGCCCGCGCGCTGCTGGCCCAGCCCGAGGTGCGCCCCGCCGGACTCGGCGCACGCGACACGCTGCGCCTGGAAGCCGGCCTGTGCCTGCACGGCAACGACATCGACGCGCACACCACACCGGTCGAAGCCGGCCTGTTGTGGGCGATCCAGAAGGTGCGCCGCGCCGGTGGTGCGCGCGCTGGCGGATACCCGGGCGCGGCCGTCATCGACGCGCAGATCGCCGCGGGCATGGCGCGCCGACGCGTGGGCCTCACCGGCATCGACCGCACGCCGGTGCGTCCGGGGGCCGCGATCGTCAGCGCCGACGGCACCGCACTCGGCACCGTCACCAGCGGCACGCTGGCACCGACCGTCAACCAGCCGATCGCGATCGCCTACCTGCCCAGCGCGCACACCGCCCCCGACCACACGGTGTATGCCGAAGTGCGCGGCAAGCGGCTGCCGATGCGCGTCACGGCCCTGCCCTTCGTGCCGCACCACTACGTGCGCACACCCACGCGCTGATTCTGCTGAATCCTTTCCTTCCGACACATCCCTTTGCCACCAGGAGCCCCCGATGACCATCCTCTACACCGCCGACCACGAATGGATCGATGCCACCGAGCCTGCCGCCGCGATCGTGGGCATCACCGTGCACGCCCAGGACGCGCTGGGTGACGTGGTGTTCGTCGAACTGCCCGAGGTTGGGGCCACCTTCACCAAGGGCGATGTGGCCGGCGTCGTCGAATCGGTGAAGGCCGCGGCAGACCTGTACATGCCGGTCGGTGGCGAGATCGTCGAAGTCAACGAGACGCTGTGCGCCGACCCGGCGCTGGCCAACAGCGCGCCGATGGCAGCTGGTTGGTTCTTCAAGGTCAAGCTGTCCGATGCCTCGGAGTTGGCCAGCCTGATGGATGCCAGCGCCTACGACGCCTTGCTGAAAAACGCCTGATCGTCGCAAAGGTTGCATGCCATGTTGATGTCCACCCCTCCCGCCACGCTTCAACCGTCTCTGGCTTCGAGCCCCCTGGCTGAACTCGAGAACCCGAGCGAATTCATCGCTCGCCACATCGGCATCACCGCCGCCGACGAGCAGCACATGCTGTCGGTGATCGCGCCCGAGGCCCCGTTCACCCGCCGCGCGCTGATCGAGGCCATCGTGCCGCGCTCGATTGCGCGTGCGCAACCGATGACGCTGCCCGAGCCGATCGGCGAGGCCCAGGCGCTGGCCGAACTGCGCACGATCGCTTCGAAGAACCAGGTTCTGAAAAGCTGCATTGGCCAGGGATACCACGACACACACACGCCGGGTGTCATCCTGCGCAACATCCTCGAGAACCCCGCCTGGTACACCGCCTACACGCCCTACCAGGCCGAGATCTCACAAGGCCGGCTCGAAGCGCTGCTGAACTTCCAGACCATGGTCTGCGACCTGACCGGCATGGCAATGTCGAACGCCTCGATGCTCGACGAAGCCACCGCCGCAGCCGAGGCGATGACGCTGGCCAAGCGCAGCGTGAAGTCGAAGCGCGACACCTTCATCGTCGCGGGCGATTGCCACCCGCAGACCATCGAGGTGATCCAGACGCGCGCCGCGCCGCTGGGGTTGAAGGTGGTGCTGGCGAACTCGACTGCCGAATGGGATGCACTGATTGCCGGTGGTGACTACTTCGCGGCGCTGGCACAAATCCCCAGCACCAGCGGTGCGCTGCACGACCTGCGCGGCGATGCCGAACGCATCCATGCGCACCAGGCCGCGTTCATCGTCGCGGCCGATCTGCTGGCACTGACATTGATCACACCACCCGGTGAACTCGGGGCCGACATCGCACTCGGCACCACGCAGCGATTCGGCGTGCCGATGGGCGCGGGTGGCCCGCACGCGGCCTATCTCGCATGCCGCGACGAATTCAAGCGCTCGATGCCGGGCCGGCTGGTCGGCCTGAGCATCGACGCCCACGGCGCACCGGCGCTGCGGCTGGCCTTGCAGACGCGCGAACAGCACATCCGCCGCGAAAAGGCCACGTCGAACATCTGCACGGCGCAGGTGCTGCTGGCGGTGATCGCCAGCATGTACGCCGTGTATCACGGGCCCGAGGGGCTCAAGCGCATCGCGCTGCGCGTGGCCCGCTACACCGCCGTGCTGGCCGAGGGCCTGAAGGCGTTGGGCGTCTCGGTGCGCTCGCGCACGGCATTCGACACCCTGACGCTGGACACCGGCGAGCAGACCGAAGCGCTGGCGGGCCATGCACGCACCCACGGCTTCAACCTGCGCCGCTACACCGAATGGGGCGACACGATGCTGGGCCTCTCGCTCGACGAGACCACCACGCGCGAGGACATCGTGACGTTGTGGCACGTGTTCGCGCCGACGGGCGTGTCGCTGCCCTCGAGGGCCCTGTTCGACCAGGACATCCTGCCGATGATCCCGCCCGGGCTGCACCGCACCAGCGCCTTCCTGACGCACCCGGTGTTCAACAACCACCACAGCGAAACCGAGATGCTGCGCTACATCCGCAGCCTGTCCGACAAGGACCTCGCGCTCGATCGCACGATGATCCCGCTGGGCTCGTGCACGATGAAGCTGAACGCGACCAGCGAGATGATCCCGATCACCTGGCCCGAGTTCGCTAACGTCCACCCGTTCGCACCGGCCGATCAGCTCGAAGGCTATCGCCTGCTCGACGAACAGCTGCGCGCAGGGCTGTGCCAAGCCACCGGCTACAGCGGCATCAGTCTGCAACCGAATGCCGGCTCGCAGGGCGAGTACACCGGCCTGCTGGTGATTCAGGCCTGGCACGCCTCGCGCGGAGACACACAGCGTGACATCTGTCTGATTCCCGAATCGGCACACGGCACCAACCCCGCGTCGGCACAGATGGCCGGCATGACCGTGGTGGTGACGAAGTGCGACGCCGAAGGCAACGTCGACCTCGTCGATCTGCGTGCCAAGTGCGTGTTGCACAGCACCAAGCTGGCCGCGGTGATGGTGACCTACCCGTCGACCTACGGCGTATTCGATCCGCACATCAAGGAACTGTGCGCACTGGTGCACCAGCACGGTGGGCGTGTCTACGTGGACGGCGCGAACATGAACGCATTGGTCGGCGTGGCCGCGCCGGGCGAGTTCGGCGGCGACGTCAGCCACCTGAACCTGCACAAGACTTTCTGCATCCCGCACGGCGGCGGCGGGCCGGGTGTCGGGCCGGTGTGCGTGGTCGAAGACCTGGTGCCGTTCCTGCCGGGGCATCGCACGGCAGGGCCTTGCGATGAACGACAAGTCGGCGCGATCAGCGCGGCTCCGCTCGGCAATGCTGCAGTGCTGCCGATCAGCTGGATGTACATGCGGATGATGGGCGCGCAAGGCCTGACCACCGCCACCGAAACGGCCATCCTCAGCGCCAACTACGTGGCGGCACGTCTGGCGGGCCATTACGACATCCACTTCAGCAGTGGTGTTCCCGGCTTACGCGGCGGTGGTGTGGCGCACGAATGCATCCTCGATCTGCGACCGCTGAAAGAGACCAGCGGCGTCAGCGCCGAGGATGTCGCCAAGCGGCTGATCGACTACGGCTTCCATGCGCCAACGCTGAGCTTCCCGGTGCCCGGCACCTTGATGGTCGAGCCGACCGAGAGCGAGCCGCTGCGCGAGCTGGACCGCTTCTGCGATGCGATGCTCGCCATCCGCGAGGAGATCCGAAAGGTCGAAACCGGCGTGTGGCCGCGAGACGCGAATCCGCTGGTGTCGGCGCCGCACACCGCAGAGGCCTTGCTGCGCGCCGACTGGCCGCATCCGTACAGCCGCGAAGAGGCTGCGTATCCGCTCGCCAGCCTGCGCCGTAGCAAGTACTGGGTGCCGGTGGGCCGCGTCGACAACGTGCACGGTGATCGCAACCTGGTCTGCAGCTGCGCGCCAGTGTCGGATTACGCGAGCGAATAAGACGCGCAACTGAGGCCAGCGACTGACGCCAACGCTAAAGGGCCGACTACAGGCTACTGCAGCGGCCCTTTCAGCGCGGCCGGCGTCGGGAAGGACATCACCTCGATGCCTTCGTCATGCAGGGCCTTCGCCTCGTCGGAGGTCGCCTGGCCGCGGATCGGTCGTTCGTCGGTCTCGCCGTAATGCATGCGGCGGGCCTCTTCGGCAAAGCGCGGGCCGACGTCGTCGGTGTGGGTCATGATGTGCTGCACCGCGCGCATCAAGGCCGATTGCAAGCCACCGGGCTGATCGACGCGAGGTCGCGCAGGCGGGGGCGTGGCTGAAGTCGTTGCGGGCAGACCGCCAGCAGCGACGCCGCGTACAGGCATCGCGGACTCCGACGAAGTGGCCAACGCACGGGACGACGAAGTCACCACATGCGGTGCCGACGGCAACCGCTGCACCGCCTTGTCACCACACATCGGGCATTCGAGCACGGCACGATCAAGCTGGCTCTGGTAATCGTCCTGCGAAGCGAACCAACCCTCGAAATGATGGCCGAACGAACAGCGCAGATTCAAAACCTTCATACCGACATTATCGGCGACGGCGATGTCCACTGCAGGGCCCAGCGCCCCTCGCGCCAGTGGCGCAGCCACAGCAGGCCGACCAGCGTCTTGACATCGGTCAGCGCGCCAACGCGGGCCGCCTCTTCCAGCTCCTCCAGCGTGGCGGTGGACACATCGAGGAACTCGCCGTCGTCGAGCTGGGTGACGCCGAGGGTCAGCCCGCGTGCAAACCAGACCTCGATGCCCTCGGTGGAGTACGCAATGGCGTTGTGCACGATGCCTGCACGGGCCCATTCGGTAGCCCGGTAGCCGGTTTCCTCGGCCAGTTCGCGGATCGCGCAGACCAACGGCAGTTCGCCCGCTTCCAGCTTGCCGGCCGGAAATTCCACCATCACTTGCGCCACCGGATAGCGGTACTGCCGCTCGATGACCAGCCGGCCATCGTCGAGCAGCGGCACGATCATCACTGCACCGGGGTGAACGATGTACTCGCGGCTGGCGGTAGCGCCATTCGGCAGGCGTACCAGATCGCGCCGGACGTCGAGGAAACCGCCGCGGTAGACCTGCTCCGAGTCGAGCTTGTCTTCGCGCAGGTGAGCGTCGGGGTCGGTCACCGAGACCGCTCAGGTGGTCAATGCCTTGCCGATGGCGTTGACACACACCGCCATCAACCCACCGGGCAGCAGGCCGAAGATCAGCACGGCCGCGCCGTTCAGCGAGAGCAATGCACGCACCTCGCCACTGGCCACGATGGGCGCGGTGTCGACCGGCTCGTCGAAGTACATCACCTTGACCAGCCGCAGGTAGTAAAACGCGCCAATCAGCGAGAACACCACCGCCGCCACGGCCAGCACGATGTAGCCGTGGACATTGGTCGAGACGATCGCCTGCAGCACGCTGAACTTGGCATAGAAGCCCACGGTCGGCGGCACGCCAGCCAACGAGAACATGAACAGCGCCATCACACCGGCGTACCAGGGGCTGCGCCTGGCCAGTCCCTTCAGGTCGTCGATGTTCTCCGACTCGAATCCCTGCCGAGACAGCAGCAGGATGATGCCGAAGGTGCCCAGCGTGGTCATCACGTAGCTGACGATGTAGAACATCGCCGAGCTGTAGCCATTGGCCGCCGACAAGGTATTGGCGCCGATCACCGTGGGCGTCAGCCCGAGCAGCATGAAGCCCATGTTGGCGATCGTCGAGTACGCCAGCATCCGCTTCAGGTTGCGCTGCGCGATCGCCGCCAGATTACCGATCGCCATCGAGCCGACGGCCAGCACGATCAGCATCTGCTGCCAGCTCTCGGCCATGCCCGACATCCCTTCGACCAGCAGCCGGATCGTGATGGCAAACGCCGCCAGCTTCGGTGCGCCACCGATCAGCAACGTGATCGCGGTCGGCGCGCCGTGGTAGACGTCGGGGATCCACATGTGAAACGGCACCGCACCCAGCTTGAATGCGAGGCCAGAGACGACGAAGACCAGACCGAAGACCAGCACGGCCTTGTTGATCTGACCGGTGCCGATGGCCTTGAAGACCTCGCCGATCTCCAGCGAGCCGGTCGCGCCGTACATCATCGACAGGCCGTACAGCAGGAAGCCGCTGGCCAGCGCACCGAGCACGAAATACTTCATCGCCGCTTCGCTGGCGTTGAGGCTGTCGCGTCGCATCGATCAGTGCGTACAGCGACAGGCTCATCAGTTCGAGCCCGAGGTAGACCACCAGGAAGTTGTTCGCCGACACCATCACGGAAATGCCGAGCAGTGAAAACAGGCTGAGGGTGAACAGCTCGCCTTTCAGCAGGTCGCGGCTGGCCGCGTACGGACGCGCATAGGCCAGCGAGACCATCACCGCCACCGCGGCAAAAAAGGCCAGCAGGTTGCCCATCGGGTCGGCGACAACCATGCGCTGCATCGCGTACACCGACAGGCCGGCGTCGTACTGGTACAAGTAGATCAGCGCGACGATGGCCAGCGTGCCCTGCGTCAGCCAGTAGGTGAGGCGACGCAGCGGATCGGTGACCCACAGATCGACCAGCGCGACCACGCACGCTGCTGCCAGCAGGAAGATTTGGGGGTAGACAGCAGGCCAGTTCATGTCGTTGCTCAGTGCGGCTTACAGCTTGGACTCACAGCTTGGAAAGGGCGACATGCTTCAGCAGTTCGGCAACCGACACATGCATCACGTCGGTGAACGGCTTCGGATACAGGCCCATCCACAACACGGCGATGGCGAGCACCGCCATGATCGACAGTTCACGGGCATTGAGGTCCAGCAAATCGGCGACGTGGTGGTTCGCGACCGGGCCGAAGTAGACCCGCTTGACCATCCACAAGGTGTAGGCAGCGCCGAAGACGAGCGCCGTGGCCGCCAGTGCCCCCAGCCAGAAGTTCACCTGCACCGCGCCCAGGATGACCATCCACTCGCCGACGAAGCCGGCGGTACCGGGCAGGCCACAGTTGGCCATCGCGAAGAACACCGCGAAGGCAGCGAAGGTCGGCATCGTGTTGACCACGCCGCCGTAGCTGGCGATCTCGCGCGAATGCACCCGGTCGTAGAGCACGCCGATGCCCAGGAACATCGCGCCCGACACGAAGCCGTGCGACACCATCTGCACCAGTGCGCCGGAGACGCCGATTTCATTGAACAGGAAGAAGCCCAGCGTGACGAAGCCCATGTGTGCGATCGACGAATAGGCCACCAGCTTCTTCATGTCCTGCTGCACCAGCGCGACCAGGCCGATGTAGATCACCGCGATCAGTGAGATCGTGATGATCAGCCAGGCCCACTCGTGCGACGCATCGGGGGTGATCGGCAGCGAGAAACGCAGGAAGCCATAGCCGCCCAGCTTCAGCATGATGGCCGCCAGCACCACCGAGCCGCCGGTCGGCGCCTCGACGTGCGCATCGGGCAACCAGGTGTGGACCGGCCACATCGGCACCTTGACCGCGAAGGCTGCGAAGAAGGCGAAGAACAGCAGCGTCTGCACCGACATCGGCAGCGGCAGGTGATACCAGGTCTGCAGGTCGAAGCTGCCGCCCGACTTGAAGTAGAGGTACATCAGCGCGATCAGCATCAGCAGCGAGCCGGCCAGCGTGTACAGGAAGAACTTGAACGCTGCGTAGACCCGCTTCGGCCCGCCCCACACGCCGATGATGATGTACATCGGGATCAGCGTGGCCTCGAAGAAGACGTAGAACAGCAGCCCGTCGAGGGCGGTGAACACGCCGACCATGATCCCCGACAGGATCAGGAACGCGCCCATGTACTGGTTGACGCGGTCGGTGATCACCTCCCACCCGGCGACCACCACAATGATGGTGATGAATGCCGTCAGCAGCACGAACCACACCGAGATGCCGTCGACGCCCAGGTGATACATCACGTTGAAACGGTCGATCCAGGCCAGGTTCTCGACGAACTGCATGTTCGCCGTACCGATGTTGAAGCCAGTGATCAGCGGCAGCGTGACGAGGAAGGAGGCGACGGCCGCGATCAGCGCAAACCAGCGGACAGCGGCGACTTGGCTCTCGCGACCGATCGCCAGCAGCACCGCGCCCGACAGAATTGGCAGCCAGATGGCCAGGCTCAACAAACCCATGTTCTTGTTTTCTCCGTGCCCTGTGAGTCCGGTCTGGGCTCAGCGCCCGACCAGATGGCCCAGGTAGGGCCACAACTGCCAGGTCATCAGTCCCATCAGACCCAGGATCATCACCAGCGCATACCAGTAGAGGTAGCCCGTCTGCACCAGACGAACGACCGATGCCAGCGCACCGATCCCGCGTGCCGACCCGTTGACCAGCGCACCGTCGATGAAGGCGACATCGCCGCCTTTCCACAGCCCGCGACCCAGCAGTCGGGCGCCAGCGGCCAGCACATGTTCGTTGAACCAGTCCATGTAGTACTTGTTCTCGAGCACGGTGACGATGGGCGCAAAAATGCGCGCACAGGCGGCCGGGATCGAGGGCTTCAGCATGTAGAAGACAAAGGCGGTGGCCACACCCGAGAGCGCCAGCCAGAACGGCAAGGTGCCCAGGCCATGCAGCGCCATCTTCGTGGCGCCGTGGAATTCACGCGCCAGCTCTTCCATCGCCGGATGCTTCTCGGCGTTGACGACGATCGAGTCCTTGAACAGCTCGCCGTAGAGCATCGGCGCGATGGTCAGGTAGCCGATCACCACCGACGGAATCGCCAGCAGCACCAGCGGCAGCGTCACCACCCACGGCGACTCGTGCGGCGTGGCGTCGTGGCTGCTGTGGGCGTCGCCATGCGCATGTGAAGCTGCGGGCCTGTGTGCATCGCCGTGGCCGTGCTCGTCGTGTGCCCCATGCGCGTCAGGTGCATCGTGCTGACCCGGGAACGGTTTGTCGTGGAAGCGCTCCTTGCCATGGAAGACCAGGAAGTACATCCGGAACGAGTAGAAAGCCGTGACGAACACGCCCACGATCACTGCAAAGTAGGCAAAGCCCGAGCCCCACAGGTGGCTGGCGTGCACCGCCTCGATGATGCTGTCCTTCGAATAGAAGCCCGCGAAGAACGGCGTGCCGATCAGCGCCAGCGAGCCCAGCAGCGAGGTGATCCAGGTGATTGGCATGTACTTTCGCAGGCCACCCATGTTGCGGATGTCCTGGTCGTGGTGCATGCCGATGATCACCGAGCCCGCCGCCAGGAACAGCAGCGCCTTGAAGAAGGCGTGCGTCATCAGGTGAAACACCGCGACCGAGTAGGCCGAGGCACCGAGGGCCACCGTCATGTAGCCGAGCTGACTGAGCGTCGAGTACGCCACCACGCGCTTGATGTCGTTCTGGATGATGCCCAGAAAGCCCATGAACAGCGCGGTGATGGCGCCGATCACCATGATGACGCTGAGCGCGGTGTCCGACAGTTCAAACAGCGGTGACATCCGCGTCACCATGAAGATGCCGGCGGTGACCATCGTCGCCGCGTGGATCAGCGCCGAGATCGGCGTCGGGCCCTCCATCGAATCGGGCAGCCAGACATGCAGCGGGAACTGCGCGCTCTTGCCCATCGCGCCGATGAACAGGCAGATGCAGACCACGGTGATCAGCATCCAGTCGGTGCCTGGCAGATTGAGCTTGGCCAGTTCGTCGGCCTTCCCGAAGGCCTCGGCGTAGTTCAGCGTGCCGGCGTAGGCCACGATCAGGCCGATGCCGAGGATGAAGCCGAAGTCACCGACGCGGTTGACCAGGAAGGCCTTCATGTTCGCCGCGATGGCCGTCGGCTTCTTGAAATAGAAGCCGATCAGCAGGTAAGACACCAGGCCGACCGCTTCCCAGCCGAAGAACAGCTGCAGCATGTTGTTGCTCATCACGAGCATCAGCATCGAGAAGGTGAACAGCGAGATGTAGCTGAAGAAGCGCTGGTAGCCGTCTTCCTCGGCCATGTAGCCGATGGTGTAGATGTGCACCATCAGCGACACGAAGGTCACCACGCACATCATCATCGCGGTCAGGCCATCGATCAGGAAACCGACCTCCATCTTCAGCCCGCCGACCCGCATCCACTCGTAGACGGTGGCGTTGTAGTGCGCACCGTCGACCACCACAGCCTGCAGCGTCATCGCCGACAGGACGAAGGCGATCAGCACGCCGAGGATGGTGACGGTGTGCGCCCCGCTGCGACCGATGGCCTTGCCGAAGAAGCCGGCAGCAATGGCACCGACCAGCGGCGCCAAAGGCACCGCCAGCAGCAGGTGGGGAGAGAGTTGTGCGGACATGTCGTGTGCGGGCGGCAGGCTTCGGGCGGGCGGTGGCTGATCAGCCCTTGAGGCTGTCGAGCTCGTCGACGTTGATCGTGGCGCGGTTGCGGAACAGCACCACCAGGATCGCCAGACCGATGGCCGATTCGGCCGCTGCGACGGTGAGGATGAAAAAGACGAACACCTGTCCCGCCATGTCGCCCAGGTAGTGCGAGAACGCGATGAAGTTCAGGTTGACCGCGAGCAGCATCAGCTCGATCGCCATCAGCAGCACGATCAGATTCTTGCGGTTCAGGAATATGCCGATCACCGACAGCGCGAACAGGATCGCACCCACCGACAGGTAATGACCGAGCGTGATCGGCCCGAAGAACAGGGCGCTCATGACGGGCCTCCGGCAGCTTTCGCAGCCTCGGGGCGTTCGACGGTCGGTTGCATCTTGACCAGCCGCAC
>JANXTP010000211.1 GCA_025352345.1 Burkholderiales bacterium
GCGCGGGAGCGCGGCAATCGCGTCGACATCGCGCAGCGCGCCGTGGGTCTCGACCAGCGTGTGGACCGGAATGGGCCTGGCGATGGCGTGGGCACGGCTCTGGTGGTCGATCTCGGCAATCGCGCGTTGGACGTCGCCGACGTCACGCGGCTTCGGCAGCATCAGGTACGCCAGCCGCGTTCCGGCGCGGCCGACGAGCGTGGCCACGTCGTCGGCGAAGCTCGGATGATCGACCGGGTGCAGCCGCGCGCCGACGCGGCCGAAGCGGTTCTCGGCCGACATCGCGAGTTCGGCGGCCATGTGGGCGTGCTCGGCTTCGCCGCCGATCGGCGCGCCGTCTTCGCAATCGAGGGTGACGTCGAACACCGGCCCCATCTCGGCCTGCAGCGCGAGGCTCTTGCGCATCCGCACTTCGACGCCGCAGTAATGGTCGCAGACGGGCAGGGCGGGAGCGAGGTCGTCGCTGTCGAAGAGGGCGTCGCGGGGATGGGTGGTCATGGCGGGCGTCGGGCAATGATGAACAGGCGGGGAAACTGCAACAGCAGCTTGCCATCGGCGCGCTTCGGGTAGGCCTGCGCGATGCGGGCTTCGTACTCGGTCAGGAAGGACTTGCGCTCAGCGTCGGGCAGCGGATCGACGAACGGCTTCAGCCCGGTGCCGCGCAGCCACTCGACGATCTTCGCGGGCGACGCCATCGGGTGCTGGTAGGTGGTGCGCCAGACATCGACCTCGGCGCCGGCGCCGGCCAGCAGATCGTAGTAGTCGGTCAACGCGAGGATCCGGGTGGGGACTTTCGCCGCATCGCCGAGCCGTGCCGACCAGGGCGCGAGGCCGGCGAGGTCGCGCATTGCGCGGTGGGTCGGCTCGTCGCGGTTGTCGGGCATCTGGATCGCGAGCACGCCGCCGCGCGCGAGTTGCCTGAACAGGCCCGGGATCAGCGCGTCGTGATCGCCGAGCCATTGCAGCGCGGCGTTGCTGTAGATGAGGTCGGCCGGCTCGCCGGCTTGCCAAGCCGCGATGTCGCTGAACTCGAAGCGGCAGTTCGGCGGTCGCTCGCGCGCGCTGACGAGCATCGGTTCGGAGTTGTCGGTGCCGACGACTTGGGCGCTCGGGAAGCTCTCGACCAGCAGCTCGGTCGAGTTGCCCGGGCCGCAGCCCAAATCGTAAACGCGCTGCGGCGCCACGTTTGGCTGATTCGGCAGCACCCGGGCGAGCAACTCGCGCGCCGGGCGCGTGCGCTCGTCCTCGAATTTGCGGTAGAGCGCGGGATTCCAGTCGCCGACGCTCATCGCAAATTCCGCTTAAAGCAGGTGCTTGACGCCGTCCTGCTCGCCTTGCAACTCGGCCAGCGTGAGGTTGATGCGCTCCTGACTGAACGCGTCGATGGCCAGGCCTTCGACAATCTTGTATTTGCCGTTCTCGGTCGTGACCGGGAAGCCGAACATCACGTCTTTCGGGATGCCGTACTGGCCATCGGAGGGCACGCCCATCGTGACCCACTTGCCTTGCGTGCCGAGCGCCCAGTCACGCATGTGATCGATGGCCGCGTTGGCCGCCGAAGCGGCAGATGACACGCCGCGCGCTGCGATGATCGCCGCGCCGCGCTTGCCGACGGTCGGCAGGAAGGTCTCGGCGTTCCAGACCTGGTCGTTGATCATGTCCTTGACGGCCGCGCCACCGATCGTCGCGAAGCGGTAGTCGGCGTACATGGTCGGCGAGTGGTTGCCCCAGACGGCGAGCTTCTCGATCTCGGCGACCAGCTTGCCGGTCTTCGCGGCGATCTGGCTCAGCGCGCGGTTGTGGTCCAGGCGCAGCATCGCGGTGAAGTTCTCGCGCGCCAGGCTGGGCGCGCTCTTCATCGCGATGTAGGCGTTGGTGTTGGCCGGGTTGCCGACCACCAGCACCTTGACGTTGCGGCTCGCGACCTGGTCGAGCGCCTTGCCTTGGGCGGTGAAGATCTCGGCGTTGACGGCGAGCAATTCGGCGCGCTCCATGCCCGGGCCGCGCGGACGCGAGCCGATCAGCAGGGCGTAGTCGGCGTCCTTGAACGCCGTCATCGGGTCGCCGTGGGCCTCGATCCCGACCAGCAGCGGGAACGCGCAGTCCTCAAGCTCCATGATCACGCCCTTGAGCGCCTGCTGCGGCTTCTCCATCGGCACCTCGAGCAGGCTCAGGATGACCGGCTGGTCCTTGCCCAGCATTTCGCCCGAGGCGATGCGGAAAAGGACGGCGTAACCGATCTGGCCGGCGGCGCCGGTGACGGCAACGCGAACGGGTTTCTTGCTCATGCGACTTCTCCGAAAGGGATGATTTGGAACGATCGTCGGAGAGTTTAGGCCAGTCTGCGCACCCGGCTGAGGGCTGGCCCTCGTTTTCCGTCGTCAACCGCCGGCTCTTCTGTCTTCTATATGACATCGATCGGTCATCGCACCGGCGAGGGCCGGCGGTTTGTGCTGCAATCGAGGCATGTCAGTGACCTCACCGCCCGCCTCGATCGAGGCGCCCGCCGGCCCCGCGTTCAGCCCGCTTTACCAGCAGATCAAGGCGCTGATGACAAAGAGCCTGCAGCACGCCGAGTGGCGGCCGGGCGAGGCGATCCCGAGCGAAATCGAGCTTGCGGCGCGCTTCAGGGTCAGCCAGGGCACGGTGCGCAAGGCGATCGACGAACTCGCGGCCGAGAACCTGCTGGTGCGCCGGCAGGGCAAGGGCACCTTCGTCGCGACGCATGCCGAGGAGCAGGTGCAGTTTCGTTTCCTGCGCCTGATGCCCGACGGCGGTGAGGCGGGCCGCTTAACGCGCCGGCTGATCGACTGCAAGCGCCAGCGCGCGCCGGCCGAGGTGGCGCGCGCGCTGCAGCTGCGCGCCAGCGACCCGTTGATCCGCGTGCGTCGGCTGCTGTCGTTTCGCGCGACGCCGGTCGTGCTCGACGATATCTGGCTGCCGGCGGTGCTGTTCAAGGGCCTGACCGCGGAGCGTCTCGCATCGAACCGCGGGCCGATGTACGGCCTGTTCGAAGCCGAGTTCGGCGTGCGCATGATCCGGGCCGAGGAGAAGATTCGCGCCGTTGCGGCCGAAGCGCCGGTTGCCGAACTGCTGGCACTGCAGATCGGTGC
>JANXTP010000236.1 GCA_025352345.1 Burkholderiales bacterium
GGCGGAAAATCTCTTCGAGCGGATCGACGGGGTCTATTCCCTCGCCGTGAGCGACGGCCTCGCGCTTCACCTCTACAAGGACCCATCGGGCCTGCGAAACCTTTACCTGGACACCGGCCGATGGCCGGAAGTGTCTTTCGGCACCGATCTGAACCAGCTCATGCGCATGCCCGGAGCCACCCGACGGCTGGCCCGGGCGTCGCTGCACGAATATCTGCGGTTCGGCGATATCGCCGCACCACGCACCATCTACGAGAGCGTGATCGCGGTGGAGGCCGGCCAGTTGTTACGTTGCTCTGCCCGCGGCGTCGAAGAACGCCCTCTGCAGCCGCAAGCCCTGGCCAGCCCGCATCCCGCCAGCTTCGAAGAGGCGCTGGAGATGCTTGATAAAAACTTGGATCGCAGCGTTCAAGCCCGCCTGAGCGATGCCGCCCGGCCCGCATCATTCCTGAGCGGCGGCATCGACTCGGCGCTCCTGTGCTCGATGGCCTCGAGGTATCGGCAAGACACAACCGCGGTCACGGTGGGATTCAGCGGCAGTGCCTTCGATGAGTCACCCGCGGCGGCCCAGGTCGCTGCCCACCTGGGGCTCGCGCACGAGGTGCTGCGCTTCGACCGCAGCCAGGAGCTGTCTGGCCTCGAACGTCTCAGCGCCGGAGCCGAGCAACCGATCGCAGACCCCGCTGCGGTGCCCACCCTGCTGGCGTTCGAGCACTGCCGAGGCCGCTTCGACGTAGTGCTTGATGGAACAGGCGCCGACGAGGCGGTCGGATCGATGCCACCACGGCACGTCCGACTGGCCGTCAGCTACGCCAGCGTGCTGCCAAGAGCGGTGCGGGCGAGACTGACGCGACTGTTGCGCTCGCGACCGGCACTGGCCGGATACGCACCGCTGGTTGATTTCGAGCACCCTGCGGATACGATGATCCGCTGGCGCGGCTTCACACGGCAGGAGATCGAAGACCTCTGTGGCGATCCGGTGTCGTTCGAAGCGACCCAGTTCTACAAGACGCATGCGCGCTACCCGCGTGGCGCCCACTTCGAGCGCTACAGCGCGCTCATTAACGCCATGCCTTCCGAGCGCCTGAACCAGGCGATTCTTGTCAGCGGCTTAGACGTCCGGTTCCCATTCTGGGACCACGCGACAGACCGCTTCATCCGGCAGCTTCGCACCGAATTCCGTTATTTACCGGGCCACCCCAAGCGCATCCTGCGTTCACTTCTGGCACGCCACGTCCCTGCCGAGATGTGGAATGCACCAAAGCATGGATTCGACTTTCCGCTGGCGTCGTTCCTGGTTGGCGACAGTCACGCCCTCGTCCGGCGCTACCTGGATACCGCGTTCTGGCGATCGACAGGCGTGCTGTCGCCGGAAACTGTCGCGCAGTGGGCCAAGGGGTTCTTGAATGGAGACATGCGTCTCGCGTTCCGTGTCTGGGCGCTCGTGATGCTCGGCGCGTGGCTTGAAGCGCATGGCGACGTGAACTGAAGACTCGACAAGATGAGCAGATCCTCCCGACGCACGCCCACGGTAGCGCGCATCCTGATGTACACGGCCTATTTCGAGCCGGAATACAGCGGCGCTGCGCTGCAGGCGATGACGCTGGCCAAAGAACTGCGGCGACGCGGCCACCACGTCGAGTTCGTCACCAACCGATGGGCAGGCTTGAGTCAGACGACGGTGGTCGACGGCTTCGCGGTCAAACGCATCGAACCGGGGCACATGCGCAAGCACCGCGAGTTCAGGCTGTGGTTCAACCTTGCCCGCTATGCTTGGGCGCGACGCCGGGACTTCGACATCCTGCACAGCCACGGGGCTTATTTCACGAATGCGTTCATCGGGCCGCTTGCCCGGATGCTGGGCCTCAAGTCGCTCATCAAGGCCAGCCTGGCCGACGACGACCTTCAAGGCCTGTCGGGGTCGTTGGTCGGATGGGTGCATCGTGCCATGCTGCGCTCGATCGACGTCTGCGTCGCCATTAGCGAGGATCTGATACGGGAGTTCAGGGCCGGGGGACTGCCTCCACAGAAGATCCACCACGTGCCCAACGGCGTCGATACCGAGTGTTTCCATCGAGTCGGTGCGGCAGAGGCGGCGCGCCTGCGCGCCGAGCTGGGCCTGCCTCCGGACCAGCCGATCGCGCTGTACGTGGGAGTACTCGACCAGCGCAAGAACATTTCCTGGCTGGCCGAGCATTGGGTGGCCAACAACGCCTTCGGGACCGGGGCGCTGCTGCTGGCCGTGGGACCGCAAGGGCGCGACGATATAGCCGGTGCACTGCGCGCGCGTGTCGCAGAGTTGGCCCGCTTGCACCCGCATCTCGTGCGACTCGCCGACTTCCACGCCAACGTTGCGCCCTACTACCAGTGCGCCGACGTGTTGGTGCTGCCATCCGCCAAGGAGGGACTGCCTAACGTGGTTCTCGAAGCCATGGCCTGCGGCCTGCCATGCGTGGCGGCTCGGGCGAGCGGCAGCCGCGAGCTCATCCGCGAAGACGAGACCGGTCGAACCTACACCCCGGACGACATCGATGAGTTCGCCCGAGCCTTGCGCCACTGTCTGTCCGCCGAGGCGGCAGCCTTTGGCGAGAATGCCCGCCAGCTGGCGCTGTCGCGCTATTCCATAGGCGCCATCGCCGACAGATACGAGGTTATCTACGCGCGCCTGCTCGGGCCCGCGAAGCGCATCCTGTATGTGGAGAACGGCATCGGCTACGGTGGCGCCATCATTTGCCTGCGTCACCTCGTCCGCAATCTGGACCGGGAACGCTTCGAGCCGATGGTGATCACGGGACTTGCCGACTCGAAGTACCAGGAGATCGCGACAGAGGCCAGTTGGCGCCACATCCCGGACCGACGGGTGAACGTGATCTCCATGAAGCGGGCGCTCAACGTCTCGCGCTGGCCCGATGCGATCCCGGGGTTGCGCTGGACGATCAACCAGGCCGTCGCTCGCCTGGATGACCTGATGAACTTTCTGCCCTCCTTCGTCCAGACGCTGTGGATGACCTACCGCTTCAAGCCCGATCTGATCCACGTGAACAACGAGCCGCTTTGCAACCGTGCGGCGGTGTTGGCCGGCAAGGTGCTCGGGGTGCCCGTTGTTTCGCACGTTCGAGGCGACCAGCAGGGCTCCCTGATGATGCAGTCGTTCTTCAAGCTGCCGGACTATTTCATCGCGGTGTCGCGCTGGGTCTCGGACAACATCGGGCGCATCGGAGTGCCGGCCGAAAAACGGACGTACATCTACGACGGCATCGAGCTCGACCGGCTGAATCTGCATGCCGATGGCAGAGCGTTCCGCCAGCAGCACGGCATCCGTCAGGATGCGTACGTGGTCGGGCTGGTCGGCCTGTTGATTCCATGGAAGGGCCAGCGACTCTTCCTCGACGCGGCCCGGACGCTGACGTCCGAGTTGCCGAACGCCATCTTCGCCATCGTGGGAGGCACGCCAATGGAGTTCAAGTTCTTCGAGGCTGAACTCCGTCGCAAGGCCGACGCAGCAGATCTGCGCGGGCGCGTCGTGTTCACGGGACACGTCAGCGACATGGCATCGGCCTACAACGCGTTCGACATAGTCTTGTCCGCCTCGACCTCCCCCGAACCGCTGGGCACCATGATCATCGAGGCAATGACCATGGCGCGACCCATCATCGCGCCCAACCACGGCGGAGCGGTCGAGATGATCGAGGATGGCGTGTCGGGGCTGCTGTTCCCCCCCGGTGACGCCGGCGCGTTGGCCAATAGCATCCGCCGACTCAAGAGTGATCAGGGGCTTGGCTGCCGGCTCGGCGAGGCGGCCCGTGCAGTGGCATTGCAGACCTTCGCGATTCGTGAGCACGTGCGACAGGTCGAAGGGGTTTACGAGCGCATCCTCGACGCGAAGCGGGCACAGCCGGGCTGAACTCGATGCTACCGGCGCCACGTTCGACGGTTTCGACGCGCCGTGGCCATCAATTGCCTACCGCTCGGAGCCCAGCCCCTCCATCCGCCATGACCCTAACCGGTAAAGCTCAAGGTTGCGCCGAAAACTGTCGGCGTGAAGATATTCCCAATGACCGTAGAGTTGGCCAACGTTGTTCGCGATGCTGCGCACCGTCACGATCAGAGAAACGTACAACGACGTCCAAGGGCCCGGGTGGTCGGTCTTCACGCGCTCTACCGCAGGGCGAAGAAGCGTGCGGTACACGTAGGTGAAAGCGCCGAGCACAACGACGAGCAGCCACGGGAAGAACGGCGAGAGCAATAGCGCCAGAATCCAGATGAAGTGATTGCGCAGGTGATAGCGCGCAACCTTCGGAGCGGCCATGCCGATCCTGCCGGTTCCGCGACCATAAAGGAAGTACTGCTTGGCAAGCTTGCGCAGGGTGGGACGGGGCCGCCACGAGACAACCGCATTCTGAGCAAAGGCGACACGACAACCCAGCGCCTTGGCGCGCTGGGCGAACAAGGTGTCCTCCGCCGTGTAGAGCCACTCCGGATAGCCGCCCACGGCCTGCCAGACCTTCTTTCTGAACGCCGAGTTACGGCCATGGAACACGCGTTCCTTCTCGTCCGCTGCATTGCCGGAGGTCGACAGCAGGCCAGCGTACAACTCGAACCGGTTCGCCGAGACCACCCGGCGCCCCCCCGTGACCGCCCCGAACTCCGGCCCGTCCAATAGCGGCTGGATTAGTTCGGCCAACCAGTGCGGCTCGGGCCGGCATCCGCCGTCAGTCACAGCGATGATGCTTGCACGGGCGTGGTGGATCGCAATGTTTCGACCGCGCGCGATGTTGACGCCGGGTTCGACATGCA
>JANXTP010000250.1 GCA_025352345.1 Burkholderiales bacterium
CATCCGCGCCCGGCTTGGCGGGCTCGGCCTCTATCATGCCGACGTGGTCGAAATCCCAGGCCACCGAGCCCGAGGTGCCCAGTTGCCCCTTGCGAAACAGCACCCGCATCTCGGGTGCGGTGCGGTTCACGTTGTCGGTCAGGCATTCGACCATCACCGGCACGCGGTGCGGCGCAAAGCCCTCGTACAGCGCGTGCTCGAAATGCACCGCCTCGCCGGTCAGGCCCGCGCCCTTCTTGATTGCCCGCTCCAGCGTCTCTTTCGGCATCGACACCTTACGTGCCTGCTCGACGACCAGCCGCAAGCGCGAATTCGCCGCCGGATCGGGGCCCTGACGCGCTGCAATCATGATGTCCTTGGCCAGCTTGCCGAACAACTGCCCCCGGGCGTTGGCGGCGAGGTCCTTGTGCTTGGCTTTCCACTGCGCGCCCATCTGCGAAGTTCCTTTTGAGTTGGCGCGGATTCTATGCAGCGCAGGCTTGACTCCGTTGCGGTCACTCGGGCGTCAACGGATCGCCGTCTGCGCCGCCGTCCGACAGCGCCTGGCGCGCCAGCTCCTCATCGCTGAGCGCTGGCGCCGCGTCGAGTGCCGCCAACTCCTCCAGCATCTCCGGCGTGGGCTGGGCATTGCCCAACAGCACGTCCTCGAAGGTGGCGTGGGCCTCGCTGCGCTCCTCATGGTCGACCGGCGAGGGATGCAATAAGGCGGGATCCAAGGCCGGAAGCCGGGCCGCGGCGAGTTCGAGTTGTTCGTCCACCAGCTTCGCGAATGGGCCGTCTTCGGGGGTGTCATCGGGTTTCATGGGCAGTCTCCTTGCTGCACCGATGTTGTTCCCTTCGACGTCATCGCGCCAGCGAATTCCACCAGGCCGGGCTGTCAATCCGACGCCTCGCAAATGACAAACCGCTTCGTGGTTCGATCAACCACCTCCCACGTTCCCAAAAAGCCCCTGGGAATCACAAAAATATCGCCCGCTCGAACCGTGAGCGCCTGACCGTCGGCGCCGGTGATGACGCTCACACCCTCAAGCATGTGGCAGTACTCCTCCTCGGTGTACGAGATCGTCCACATGCCTGGCTCGCTGCGCCAGACGCCGGCAAAGAATTTCCCGCTGGCGTCGGTGTACTGCGTCCACAGCGTCTGCTTCGGATTGCCGCGGACCAATTTTTCAGGCGACACGAAGTAATCCTCGCCCGGGCCATCGCGGTCGAAGAGTTTCTGAACCGTGTGCAATGCCATGGGGCTTCCCGTTGACGCGTTGATGCCCTCAATCGATGCGGCCGTGCGGGTCTCGGCTATCGTCAAGAAGTTCCCAATTTCGTCTTCAGGCATCCGATGTCCGACTTTCTTTCCGAACTCGACCGCAAGCTGGCCCGACTTTTCGACATTTTTGGCGCCGCCACTGTGCGCCGGTACGGCCTCGGCGTACCGGAAAAAAAGTCCTGACCCACCTGACCGACCCATGGGCTGGTCGCCTGAATTGAACCCAGCGCCCTGCGTGCATCCCAGGGCAATTCAGATCACACCGTTTCCACCGCTGGCTCGCGAACTGCGACGAACTCGCCGGTAAACAGCCCGGCGCGCCGGCTTGCGCTCTGCAACTCTGCCTGCACCGCGATTCGCGCCTTGCCCCGGGCGTGGAAGGCCGCGATGAACTGATGCCAGTCGGCCGCAGCAGCGAGTGTGGCCGTGGCGGTGAAAGTGCCCGACATCGGCGCCTCGTATTCCATCGCACTGCGCTGAACCACCAACTTGCAGTGCACCGCCTGCCGCGTCAGCCGCGTGTGCAGCAGCGACCAGGCCGCCAGCACGCCCAGCGTGGCCGCGCTGCCGCCGAAGATAGTGCCGTGCAGATTCAAGTTCGGCGTCATCGGCGCGGAAAGCACGAGCCGCTCTGCCTCGATCGAGTCGACACCGACCTGCATCGCCTGCGACAGCGGCACATTGCGATGCAGGAATCGCTGAAGTTCGATGGGTGACAAAGATGCTGCCCGGTAGATGCAGACCGAAGCATTGCAGATCCGAGCATCCGAAGCTGCAGCGAGTTCGACATCTGCCGCTCGCGCACGCGCCGCCCGCACAGGTGACGCCCCGGGGGTGTGGTCAGCGTGAACCAGCTTCGGCCCGATCCTGGCGCAGTCGCGGTCTGCTCGACGCCGATGCCGCCAGGCGAGCAGATCGTCGAAGGCCGGGACGCCCGCCAGAACCACCAGGATCGCTGCCAATGGCAGCGTCGACACATAGCCGACGTGCTTGAAGCCGACCGCACCGATGACACCACCGATGAAGAAGCAGCCTGCCAGCCCGCAGAGCAAGGCGATGTGCTGGTGGTTGGCTCGCACCAGTGGCCGGCCGGTCTGTCGGGCCGAATTCCAGTACAACAGCTTGCCCAGCTCAATGCCGAGATCGGTAACGACACCGGTGATGTGTGTCGTGCGAATCTCGGCGTGCGACAGCTTGGTGATGACCGCGTTCTGCAAGCCCATGATGAAGCACAGCAGCATCACCGTGGCCGGCACGAACAGACCCTCGATATGCGACAACCAGGCGCCCAGCACCCCGAAGCAAAGCAGCAGCAAGGCCTCCACGAGCAGCGGCAGGCCGTACTCGCTGTGCATCTGGTGCCTGCGGGCGTAATTGACCAGCATGGCGGAACAGGCCGCGCCGGCCAGAAACGACAGCAGACCGCCGGCGCCGTACCAGACAAGTTCGTAGGCGCCGAGCGCGATGTGGTCGGCCATCGCCGACACGATGCCGGTCATGTGCGAGGTGTACTGCTGCACCGCGAGGAAGCCACCGGCATTGATCGCACCGGCCACGAAGCACAGCGCCAAACCGACGTGTAGATTGGCCTGCGCCGTGCGGTGGCTGCTGGTCAGGTGTCTGACGTAGGCGATCGGCATGGTTTGTCCCTGAACAAGACGTGGAGCCCCGAGTGTGGGCCAGCGAGCATTGCGGCGGCGTCCTACACACAAGCTGCGCGCTGGCGCACAAGCAGTGTGTATGGTGGCGCACAGTGGACGGCGGGCTGCACGCGTAACGTTCAGGTCTCGATTCAACCTTTCTAGGAAACCCCATGACCAACATCCGACGCAATGCATTGAAGACGATGCTCCTGACCGCCACCGCCTTGTCGTTCGGCGCACTCGGCACCACTGCCGCACACGCAGCCACCGCGGAAGACCTGAACAAGGACGCCGCCCAGGCCCTGCAAACGCTTTACAAGACCAACCCGACGGCCGAGGCGCTGTCGAAGAAGGCCCGGGCGATCCTGGTGTTCCCGAAGATCGTCAAGGCCGGCCTGATCTTTGGCGGCAGCTACGGTGAAGGCGTGCTCACCAAGGGCGGCACCTTCAACGGCTACTTCAATTCCGTGTCGGCCTCATGGGGCTGGCAAGCTGGTGCCGAGTCCTACGGCTACGTGGTGTTCC
>JANXTP010000258.1 GCA_025352345.1 Burkholderiales bacterium
CACCAGCAGACCGATGAACACCACCACCACCGAAAGCATGGGCTTGTCGTGCATCGGCCGGATGACCGCGAACTCCACGGCAGCCGCCAGCACGAAGGACAGCACCACCGTCGCGACGAAGGCAATCCAGTACGGCAGCCCGGCCTGGATCAGCATCCAGGCGATGAAGGTCGAGAACATCGCCATCTCGCCCTGCGCGAAATTGATGTGGTGCGTGGCCTGGTAGATCATCACCAGCGCCAGTGCCACGCTGGCGTAGATGCCGCCGGTGGCCAGGCCGGCGAGCAGTTGGTGCAGGAAGGCGTTCATGCTGCGGCCGCTTTCTTTTTCAGGGAAGTGTTCATGGCTAGTCGCCCAGGTAGGCACGACGCACCGCATCGTCGCGGCGGATCTCACCGGACGGGCCGGACAGCACGATGCGCCCGGTCTCCAGCAGGTAGGCACGGTCGGCCAGGTCGAGCGCCAGCTTGGCGTTCTGCTCGACCAGCAGGATCGACACGCGCTCCTCCTGGTTGATGCGCCGCATGATCGCGAAGATGTCTTTCACGATCAGCGGTGCCAGCCCGAACGACGGCTCGTCGAGCAGCAGCAATCGGGGCTTGCCCATCAGTGCGCGGCCGATGGCCAGCATCTGCTGCTCACCGCCCGACAAGGTACCGGCCTGCTGTGCACGGCGTTCCTTCAAGCGCGGGAAGTAGTCGTAGATGCGCTCCATGTCGGCTGCGATTCCCTCGCGGCTGGTGCGCGCATAGGCACCCAGCCGCAAATTTTCTTCGGAGGTCAAGCCGAGGAAGGTGCCGCGCCCGTCAGGCACATGGCCGACGCCGAGCTTGGCAATCTGTTCGGTCGAGCGGCCGTCGATGCGCTGGCCCGACAGCGTGATGCTGCCTTGTGTCGCGACCATCATCTGGCACAGCGCCCGCAAGGTCGTGGTCTTGCCAGCGCCGTTGGCGCCCAGCAGCGTCACGATCTCGCCATCGGCAATGTCCAGGTCGATGCCTTTCAACACGCGCGTGGGGCCGTACGCTGCCATCAGTCCGCGCACTTCGAGAACCGGGGTCATTGCGTTACCTCCACGCTGCGTACTGCGATGCGAATTCGCTCGGAGTTCTCCGGCGCCGCCCTCATGCCGCCACCTCTTCATCGGCGCCCAGATAGGCACGGATCACTTCGGGGTGCGCCCGAACCTGCGCCGGCGTGCCCTCGGCGATCTTCTTGCCGAAGTTCAGCGCCACCACCTTGTCGGAGACGCCCATCACCAGGCTCATGTGATGCTCGACCAGCAGCACCGTCACGTTCAGCCGGTCGCGGATGTCGCGGATCAGCGCGCCGAGGTTTTCGAGTTCCTCGTGATTCAGTCCGGCGGCCGGCTCGTCCAGCAGCAGCAACTTGGGCTCGGAGGCCAACGCGCGTGCCAGCTCGACCCGCTTCTGCGTGCCGAAAGGCAGGTCGGCCACCGTGCGATCGGCCACGCTGCCGAGTTCCAGGAAGTCGATCAGCGTGTCGGCGCGCGCGTGCGCCTCGGCCTCGATGCGCGCCGCGCCCGGCAGGCGGAAAGCATTGCGCAAAAACCCCGCGTGATGGCGGCTGTGGCAACCCACCAGCGCGTTCTCGCGCACCGTCATCGTGCGGAACAGCGCCAGATTCTGGAAGGTGCGGCCGATGCCGATGCCCGCCATGCGGTGGCGTGGCATGGTCGACAGCGCGTGGCCGTCGAAGTCGATTCGGCCGGCGTTGCAGTTGTACAGGCGCGACAGGCAATTGAACAGCGTGCTCTTGCCCGCGCCGTTGGGGCCGATCAGCCCGCAGATCTGCCCGTGCTGTACGTCGAACGACACGCCATCGAGTGCCACGATGCCGCCGAAGCGGACCGATACACCGTCGATGCGCAGCAAGGCCTTGTCTCTGTGATCGTTGTCATGATTCATGCTTCGATCTCTTTTTTTATGGTGGAACTGCAATCGATGACTGCATGATTCCTGTCTCTTCCGGAAACACCGCGGAACGGACCTTTCCCGGCGGCTGGTGTTACCCCCTGCAAGGGGGTTGGCGGCCACACCAAGTGGGCAAGCCTGGGGGTTTGCCTATAGTTTTTCGATGATGGTCACGTTGGCCAGGCCACCGCCCTCGCACATCGTCTGCAGGCCGTAACGCTTGTTGCGCTGACCCAGCGCGTGGATCAACGTGGTCATCAACTTGGTG
>JANXTP010000392.1 GCA_025352345.1 Burkholderiales bacterium
TTTTCCACGCGCACCTGCCGCTTGGGCACGGCAAGCCTCACGATATCGCTCGCGCAGCCCGCGGCGCGGTCGGCGAGACGTCGGGACAGCGTCCAGACCTCTGGCGCGAGCACCCGGGCGGCAGAGACCATCCGTTGATGAGCTGCTGGATGAAGGTGTCCATCGGGGGAAATCGGTCCTCGGCTGTCGATGCGGTGCACGGAAACTCACTGACGAGGTCGCGCAAGTTGCGTGCCTCGCGCGGCGTGCGAAGTGTCGCCGAAGAATGGGCGGTGGCCGAGCGTGCCGCGCGCGCTGCGCTGAGTCTGGGCTATTCTTTTCCAGCGCGTTCAACCGGAGGCCGACGTGAAGGACGATTACAAGAAGAAATCGAGCATCGCACTCGGCATCGTGCTGATTGCGCTGGTGTCGATCATGGAAACCTGGATGGCCGACCACCGGCTGCCGAATCCGGCGTCGCCCATCGTCTGGTCGGTGCTGGGCACGGTAGCCTTGGTGGCCTTCGGCTTCTTCTGCTGGTTCCGGGCGAAGGCGAATCAGGCGCCGGACTGACCGTCGAGTCGAGGCGGGTCAGCCGATCAGCGTGCGGTTCTTGCCAGCGCGCTTGGCCTGGTACAGCGCGACGTCGGCGCGCTCCAGCGCCTCCTCGATTCGTTCGCCCACGCGGAAGGCCGTGACACCAGCCGAGAAGGTCACAAAAACCTGCTTGTTCTCATGCATAAACAGGCCGCTGGTCAGCTCACGCTGCAGCCGGGTCAGGATCTGCTGGCCTTCGTCGACAGGCGTATCCGGCAGCAGCACCGCGAACTCCTCGCCGCCGTAGCGGGCCACCACATCGCTCGGCCGCAAGGTCTTGGACACCATCGCCGCCAGCGCTTTCAGCGCCTCGTCGCCCGCGGCGTGGCCGAGGTCGTCGTTCAGGCGCTTGAAGTTGTCGATGTCGAGCAGGCCGATCGCCAAGCCACCCAAGCTTGGCGCGGCGGCCCCCGCAGGGTCGTCACCCGCGCTGCGCTGCAAACGCGCGCATTCAACCTCGAAGGCCTGCAACAGGCCACGTCGGTTGGCGATCTGGGTCAGCTGGTCGGTGGACACCTCGTCGGACAGTCGGCGCAGTTCGCCCTCGAGCTCGTTGACGCGCTGCGACAGGTCGCTGGCGCGCGCGTGCTCGTCGTGCAAACGGCGTTGGGTTTGGTCGACCAGGCCCTGCACGGTGCGGCTTTCCTCGACCATCTCGCGCACCGCGCCGGCCAGGCTTTCGAGTGTGTCGGCGCGCTCGATCACATCGGCATAGCGGCCCACGCTCTCATGGAATCGCCCGGTCTGCGAGCCCAGGGCATCGAGCTCACTGAGCATGCGGTTGATCAGCTGCTTCAGCGCGTCGCGCGCACCGTCGCGTTCGCTGCGCAGCTCGGCCTGCTTGACGCGAGTGCTGCGCAGCAACTCGCTGACCGACTTGATGCCGCGGGCGGTCAGGCCTTCTTCGACCGTCAGCCGCATCGCATCGCACTGGCCCTGCGCCCAACTGTCGTCCTCGGCCAGATCGGTCAGGCTGGCGGTCAATTCAACGCACAAGCCGCTGATCTGCTCGAACAGGTGGTCGCGGTGCTGCAGCACCCAATCGGCGCGTTCGCACAGGCCTTCGACTTCGCTGGCCGTGGCTGCACTGGCACCGTCACTCTGGATGCGCTGCGCGGCCTGCGCGATGGCGGCGGCCAGATCAGCGTTGCTGTCTTTCGATGGCAAGGCGCGCACCACCGTCTGGCCGAGCGCGGCAACGACGCGGGGCGACGCATCGGGCGGGGCTTTGGCAAGCGCCGCAGTGATGGGTTCAACGCTGGCTGGCTCCGTGCTGTTGCTGGATTCAGGCGCTGCGACAGCGGCTTCGGCGAGGGCTTCGGGCACTTCAGGCGCCGTGGCTGCGTCGACATGGCTGTCGGATTCCCAGTTGCCGACCAGCTGGCGCAGGCGCTGCTGCAGCCTGGCGGCATCGCCGCGGCTGCCGCTGAGCACGCGCTGCAGGCTGTCCTTCTTGCGCGCCAGCGTCCACTGCTTGCCGCCACGCTCGATGCCACGGACGATGCTCTCGATCAGCATGGCCAGCGAGTCGCCGCCGGCGGGCGTGACGCCCTGCTCGGACTGGTAGGCGCGGGCATAGTTGTCAGGGGTCGGTTCGAGCTTGTCCTGCGCCAATCGGCGCAAGGCCGCCTTAGCCAACTGCGTGGGACGCCCCTCGGCCGCGGAGGCTGCGTCGGGAAGCGCCGCGGTCGGTGCCGCGACAGCGACGCCGCCCTTGGCCGGCGGTGTCATGTTGCCCATGGCTCAGCCCGCGTTGTTGGGCGTGCGGGCAGGCCGTGAGGCCATGCTGCGCGAGGGATCACTGGACACCTCGTCGGTCGCCAGACCCACCCACGACGCGGTCTGGGGCAGCACGGTGCCTTCAAGCCAGGCCTGGATCTCGTCGGCCGGCTTGGGCTTGCTGAACAGGAAGCCCTGCATCACGCCGCAGCCCAGGCGGTGCAGCACCTCCATTTGGCGCAGGTTCTCGACACCTTCGGCGACCACGCGCAGGCCCAGCGAGCGCGCAAGCGCGATGATCGCGGTGACCACCGCCGAGCTTTGCGGCGTCATGCCCAGGTCGCGGATGAAGCCGCGGTCGATCTTCAATTCGCTGATCGGCAAGGTGGTCAGGTAGGCCAGCGATGAATACCCGGTGCCGAAGTCGTCAATCGAGATTTCGACACCGATCTCGTTGAGCCGGTGCAGCGACGGGATCACGCTTTGCAGGTCCTTCATCAGCGAGTTCTCGGTGATCTCGAGCACCAGCGAATGGTGCGGCACCCCGTTGCTGACCACCGCCTCGTGGATCATCTCGACCAGATCGCCACGGTCGAACATCCGGCTGGGCAGGTTGACCGCGATCGAATCGGTGAAGCCGAAGGCGTCGAGCCAGACCCGCGCCTGGCGAGCCGCTTCGCGGATCGCCCATTCGCTGAGCGGGCGGATCAACCCGCTTTCCTCGGCCAGCGGGATGAAATCGATCGGCGGCACCAGCACATTGCCGCGCTGCCAGCGCATCAACGCTTCAACACCGACCATGCGGGCGCCGCGCACATCGATCTTCGGCTGGTAGTACAGCACCAGCTCGTTGCGCTCGATGGCCTTGTGCAAGGCGCTTTCGAGTTCAAGCTTCTCGCGCCCCTTGCCGGCCAGTTGCGGACGGTAGACGGTGGCGGCGTTGCGGCCCTGCGCCTTGACGGCGAACATCGCCACGTCGGAGTTGCGGATCAGCTCGGCGACGTTGTTGCCGTCGCGCGGGAAGAGCGCGATGCCGACCGAGGCGGTGACGAAGCATTCCTGGCCCGCCACATGGATCGGTGCGCGCATCTGCTCGAGCACGCGGGCGGCGACGATCTCGGCGTCGTGCTCGTCGATCACCTCGGGCAGCAGCGCGACGAACTCGTCGCCGCCGAGCCGGCACATCGCTTCCAGCGTGCGGAAGGCGCGCGTGCCCATCGAGTCGAGCAGGTTGTCGGTGACCTGGTCGGAGTGGCGCACGCACGAGCGCAGGCGACGCGCCACCTCGATCAGCAATTCATCGCCGGCGCCGTGGCCCAGCGTGTCGTTGATGACCTTGAAGCGGTCCAGGTCGATCACCAGCAGGCCGACCTGGTGACCCATGCGGCGTGCCGCGTCGAGCGCACGCTCGGTGCGTTCGATCAGCTGGTTGCGGTTGGGCAGGCCTGTCAGCGAGTCGAAATTCGCCAGTTGGCGGATCTTGTGCTCGGCATTCCAGCGGTCCGTCACGTCCTGCACGATGCCGGTGTAGCCGACCAGCTGGCCGCGGTCGTTGAATTCCGGCGACGCCTCGGTGTGGATGATGTGCACCTGGCCATCGGGCAGCACCAGCGGAATGTCGCGTGTCAGGTTGCCCTGGCTTTGCAGAGTTTCCCTGAACAACGCACGTTTGCCGCGCCGTTCTTCCTTCGGCATCATCCGCAACAGGTCACGGAATGGCAGCGAGGTGCCCGGGTCGAACTGGAAGACGCGCAAGGCTTCGGCCGAGAACGCCGGTTCCGGCGAGCCCACCTTCCATTCAAAGCTGCCCATCCGCGCCAGATCCTGCGCACGGGCCAGGCGGGACTGACTCAGTTCCAGCTCCAGCCGGGTGCGTGATGAGCGCAGCAGATAACGCAGGCGGCCGTCGAGCAGGCTCCACTGGTTGGACTTGACGAAGAAGTCGGTGGCGCCGGCCTCGTAGGCGCGGTTGATCGACGCATCATCGTCGAGGCCGGTCAGCATCAGCACCGGCAACGAGGCAAACGCGGCCATGCAGCGCAGTTGGCGGCAGGTCTCGAACCCATCCATGCCCGGCATCAACGCATCGAGCACGACGACGTCGGGCAGCCAGTCACGCAGCAGTTCGAGCGCACGCTCTCCACTGGCGGCCTCGGTGATCAGGAAGCCTCGCTCTCGCAGTGCGATCGAGGTCAGCAGCAGGTTGACTTCATCGTCGTCAACCAGCAGCACACGAGGCTGCGTCGTCGCGTCGTCGGCGGCGGGCAGGCTTGAATTCATGCCGCACCGGCGGGTGAGTCCGCGGCGGTCAGCTGGCGCAGCGCCTCCCGCACGGCCTGTGCCTCCGACAGGATCAGCTCGATGCCCGAAGCCGCAGCATCGAGCCGCGACTGGTGTGCCATCGCCTCGACTTCGGCGCATACCTTGGACAGTTGCACCGCGCCGATGGTGGCCGATGACGACTTCAGCGTGTGCGCGACCAGCCTCACACCGGCCGCATCCGCGGTGCTGCGGGCCTGCTCCAGTTGCGGCAGCAGTCGGTTCAGCGAGGTCTCGAAGGCTTGGAACACCCGTGTCAGCAAATGACTTTCTCCGGTCGGATCGAGTTCGCGCAGTCGGTTGATCGCTTCGGCATTGAGCACGTCTTGCGGTACGGCGACGCCGTCACCCGCATTGTCAACCGGCCCCGGCTCCACGGGTGGTGACGTGGCGTGACGCACTGGCGCAGAACTCATCGCAGGGCCCTCGGCAGAACCATGGGAACAGACAGCGGTTGACGAATACAGGAGTGTGCCTCAGACGCCAGCGCCGTTGAAATGAGCCCCACCCGCCGTTTGCCTGGCCGCGCCACCAGCATGCGCGTCACGTCACACGGACTTGAATTCACGCGAGCCATCGCCCCACGGTCGTGCCAAAAAGTTTGCATGGAAAGCGGCCCGGGCAGGCCATCGTCGTTGGGTTGAGAAACACCGTGCTCGTGGTATCGGCCAAGCAACCGAGGACTTGAATCCACCGTCACGGCCACGCTGGCGTGGCAGGCCACCCGAGCGCATCAGGCCGATTGTCGATGCGGCGCCTGCAGTTGCACGCTGCCTACAATCCGCTGTTATGAAATGGGGGTTTGACCAGCCTGAACATGAGCGACCTGGCGTCCTGTGCCCACGGCTGCCGGCGCATGACGTCGTCGTCGCCGCGGCCGTCGGTGCGACTCTCGGCGCGACGTCAGCCAAAGCGGCCGAGACGAGCCTGAGCGCCGCCAGTGCGTCGTCCACCCTCGCGCTGGTGTTTGGCATCGGCTTCGTCGTACTGTGCCTCGCCGCCGGGGGGTTGCTGCTGCGACGACTGCGGCAGGCAGAAGCCGAAGTCGGTGAACTGCGGCAGCGGCAGGCTCTCGCGGCAACGCTGGCCCGGGTGCTCGATGTCTGGCAGTGGCGCACGGACGCCCGCCACCGCCTGTTGACGCTGGAAGCGCCGATGGGCTGCGCCAAGTCGGCGGCAGCCCACGGCGCAGTCGGGAATGCCGACAGCCTGTGGGTGCATTTCACCGGCATCGACCCGGACACCGGCGGACTGTGCCCGACCCGGCATGCTGCCTTGCGACAACGCATCGAAGCGCAGCAGGCCGCTGAAGATGTCTGGGTCAGCCACCGCGCGGCCAATGATTCGGTGCAGATCGGTGTGCTGCGCGCGCTGCAGGTGCACGATGCCCAGGGCGCTTTCATCGGCCATGTCGGTACCTGGCGCGAATGCAGCGTTGCTGCTGCACCCGAGGCCGGCTTGCGGTCATCTGCCACGGCACCGGCTCCGCCCCCGCCTGATGCCAATGCAGAGCGCCCTGCCCCGATGCCATCGCTGACACCGCTGGCCATACCGACCGAGAACGATGCAGATTCGTTCGGCTACACGGTGTCGCACGATCTGCGGGCGCCGATCCGCGTCGTCGAGGGCTTCACCAAGATCGTCAAGGAAGACTACGGCCGCCTGCTCGACCGCATCGGCAATGACCACCTCGACCGCGTGCTCGGCGCCGCTGCCCGGATGAACAGCATGATCGACGCATTGCTGGCGCTGTCGCAGCTGTCGGCCAAGCCGGTGTCCCGACAGCCGGTCAACCTGTCGCAATTGGCCGGCTTCGTCATCGATGACCTGCGGCGGCAATCGCCCCAGCACACGGTGACGGTGCACATCGACCCGGCGATGCAGGTGCAGGGCGACCCGACGCTGTTGCGGGTGGTGCTCGAAAACCTGCTGGGCAACGCCTGGAAATACACCGGCAAGTGTGCCGCCCCGCAGGTCTGGTTCGAGCGCTGCACCGACACCGACACCCCCAGCTTCACCGTTCGCGACAACGGCGCCGGGTTCGACATGCGCTTCGCCGACCGTTTGTTCGGTGTCTTTCAGCGCCTGCACAGCGCCAGCGAGTTCCAGGGCACCGGTGTCGGTCTGGCCTCGGTGCGGCGCATCGTTCACAAGCACGGCGGCGAGGTATGGGCCGAGTCGGCGGTGGGCCAAGGCGCGAGCTTCCATTTCTCGCTGGCGCCGTTGTCTAACTGACGCAGCTCTGATATGCGGTGCTGCCGAGGGCGTGGGGTGACCGGCTCCGCTCG
>JANXTP010000410.1 GCA_025352345.1 Burkholderiales bacterium
CACTGAAAGAAGCTGCCGATGCGTTCCCACCGATTCTTCCCTCCGATCGCCCTCGTGCTCGTCTGCATCGCGCTGCTGGCGGGTGCCCCCGGGGCCGCCCGGGCTGCCGACGTCGAGGTGCAGCTGGTGATCAAGAACCACCGCTTCGAACCGGCCGAACTGAAGGTGCCGGCAGGCCAGCGCGTGAAGTTGGTCGTGCACAACCAGGACAGCACGCCCGAGGAGTTCGAGAGCCACTCGCTGAACCGCGAGAAGGTCATCCCGGCTGGCGCCAAGGCGACGATCTTCATCGGGCCGCTGAAGGCGGGGCGATACGAGTTCTTCGGCGAGTACAACGAAGCGACGGCCAAGGGCGTCGTCATCGCTGAGTGAACGGAGCGCTATCGCCATGTTCGCCGCTTCCCTGATCGTCTTCCGCGAAACACTCGAGGCCGCGCTGTTTGTCGGCATCATCGCCGCAGCGACCAGGCAACTGCCACGGCGTGGCCGCTGGCTGGCCGGCGGCGTGGCCACCGGTGTCGCCGGTGCGCTGCTGCTGGCGCTGACGGCCGGGCAGGTCAGCGCTTGGGCCGACGGCATCGGCCAGGACCTGGTCAACATCGCCATCTTGACCGTGGCGCTGGCGCTGCTGGTCTGGCACTGCGTCTGGGTCTCGACGCACGGCCGGGAGATGGCAGTGGAGGCACGCCAGCTCGGCGCCTCGGTTCAAGGCGGCCAGCGCAAGCCCTGGGCGCTGTTCGTGGCGGTGGCGCTCGCGGTGCTGCGCGAAGGTGCCGAGACGGTGCTGTTCGTCGCCGGCTCGCTGACAGGCGGCAGTCCGGCCGGCACCACGTCGGTCCTGCTGGCCTGCGCGCTCGGACTTGTCGCGGGCGCCGTGGTCGGTGTGGCCCTGTACGCCGGCCTGTCGCGCATCCCGACGCAGAAGCTCTTTGCGGCAACGAACGTGTTGATCGCGCTGTTGGCCGCGTCGATCGCCAGCCAGTTGGCTCGTGCACTCACGCAGGCGGGGCTGATCGAGCACGGCACCGCAGCGTTGTGGGACAGCTCCGCCTGGCTGGCATCCGACTCGGCGATGGGCGCGCTGCTGCACGCGCTGGTCGGCTATGACGCCCGGCCGTCGGCGGTGCAACTCGGCTTCTATGTCGCGGTGCTGGCCGGCATTTACTTTGGCACCCGCCTGGTGGTGCGCCAGCTGAACGTCCGCGCGCCAACTCGCGGCGTCAGCCCGACCTGACTCACCCCGACCGACGGCCAAGCGACGGCCCGGCTACGGCCGAGCGACGGTCGGCTCTCCGGACGGCACCTTGCGGGTGGCTCCGTCGCACGCTTCCTGATTTTCCCTTCCGAGGTTTTTCGATGCACACCTTCAAGCACGCGGGAGCGCTTGCCGCCCTTGCCCTCTCCTGTTTCATTTATGCCCGGCCAGCGGCAGCCGGACCGTCCGACTACGTCGCGACGCCGATCGTTGAGGAGGGCGAGCGCGAGATCGACTTCAAGGCCGGTACGCGCAAGCTGGGCGCCGGCGCCCGCGAAAGCGTTTGGTCGGTCGGTTTGGGCTACGGTGCGACCAGCTGGTGGTTCACCGAGCTGTATGCGAAGTGGCATCACCAGCCGGGCGAGCGCAGCGCGTTCGACGCCTGGGAATGGGAGAACAAGTTTCAACTGACGGAGACCGGCAAGTACCCGGTCGATGTGGGCTTCCTGCTCGAAATCGAGCGCCCAAAGGATCGCCGCGAAGGTTACGAATACAAGTGGGGGCCGCTGTTGCAGTCGGAGTTCGGCCTGTGGCAGGCCAATTTCAATCTGTTGATTGAAAAGCACATTCGCACGGCCGAGCCGGCAAAGGCCGAGCTCGGCTACCAGTTGCAGCTGAAGTACCGCTGGAAGTCGTCGATCGAGGCCGGCGTGCAGGGCTTCGGCAGCGTCGGCGCGTGGAACGACTGGGCGCCGTCCAAAGAGCAGACCCACATCGCCGGCCCGGCTCTGTTCGGCCGCATCAAGGTCGGCGAGCACCAGGCGATCAAGTACAACGCCGGCCTGCTGTTCGGGCTAAACAACGCGTCACCAAAGCACACGCTACGGGTTCAGGCGGAATACGAGTTCTGAATCGCCACTGGCGGTATCGCTGCCGCCAGGGTGCCCCGACAAACTTCCGGCTCACCCGTCATTGGGGAGCAGCCGCCCTGCACTCGCAGGGGCCCGCGTCAACTCACTTGCGCCATCGACGGCCTGCAATGAGAGATGGACGCGGTGCGGCAGCTTCATCTTCATCCGCACCGCGGGCAGATCCCACAACGACTTGTCGAGGTCGAACTCGCGCCACCTGGAGCTCCGCACCTCGGACTTGCGGCACATGCTGTCGCGATCACGCATGAGGCGAGCCAAACAAAAGCCCTTGAATTTCAAAGGAAAAATCAAGGGCTTGCGGGGCTTCATGAGCCGCCAGCGAGCGGGTTCACATGCGCTCGATCAACACCTGCCCGCAGCCGGAGCATGACACCTGCGTGGCGCCGTCCATCAGGCGCGCGAAGTCGTAGGTCACCTTCTTCGACAGGATCGACTTCTGCATCGAGCTGATGATGAGGTCGGCGGCCGCGGTCCAGCCCCTGTGGCGCAGCATCATCCCGGCCGACAGGATCTCGGAGCCGGGGTTGACGTAGTCCTTGCCGGCGTACTTCGGTGCGGTGCGATGCGTGGCCTCGAACATCGCGACCCCGTCCGACAGGTTCGCGCCCGGCGCGATGCCGATGCCGCCGACCTGCGCCGCCAGCGCGTCCGACACGTAGTCGCCGTTCAGGTTCAGCGTCGCGATCACCGAGTATTCCGCCGGGCGCAGCAGGATCCGCTGCAGGAAGGCGTCGGCGATCGAATCCTTGACGACGATGTCCTCGCCGGTCAACGGGTTCTTGAACTTCATCCACGGGCCGCCGTCGATCAGCTCGGCGCCGAATTCCTTCTGCGCCAGCGCGCAGGCCCAGCCCGGAAGATCACCCTGTTGGTTTCCTCGGGCGCCTTGACCAGCGACGGCACACCGGTGAAATACTGGATCGGGCGCAGGCAGACGCAGAGGTCGAGTTCCTGGCGCAGCGCGACGTTCAGACTGCGGATACCGCCGCCAACCGGCGTTGTCAGCGGGCCCTTGATTGACACCACGTAGTCCTTGACCGCATGCAGGGTTTCTTCAGGCAACCAAACATCGGGGCCATAAACTTTGGTGGATTTTTCGCCGGCGAAGACTTCCATCCAGTGAATTTTTTTCTTGCCGCCATACGCTTTGGCAACCGCAGCATCTACCACTTTCAGCATCACCGGCGAAATATCGACACCGGTGCCGTCGCCTTCGATGAACGGAATAATCGGCTCGTCAGGCACATTCAATGAGTTGTCGGCATTGACCGTGATTTTTTGGCCCTGGGTGGGTACCGTGATGTGCTGATACATGTTTCAGAAGTCTCCAGTAGGCGTCGGCGGCGTTGCTAATGAACGCCACGTACGGCAGTTTAGGTTGAGTCGTTAAATTTTAGCGCTAAAAAAAAAATCGAAACATATTTCGGCGATGTGTCAA
>JANXTP010000014.1 GCA_025352345.1 Burkholderiales bacterium
GCGAAGTGCTGCGAGCGCGTGCAGCACGCGGTCTCGCTGCTGCCGAAGATCAGCCAGGCCGAGGTGGCCGAGGCCGCAATCAAGACCTGCGAAGAGATCGACAGGCTCGAATCCGACGCCGACCGCGTGATGCGTTCGGCCATGTCGAAGCTGTTCCGCGAAGAGACCGACGTGCGCGAGCTGATCAAGCTGAAGGCGATCTACGAGTTGCTCGAATCGATCTCGGACCGCTGCGAGGACGTGGCGAACCTGATCGAAGGCGTGGTTCTCGAGAACGCGTGATGGTGAACTCGCTGACTTCGGCGGGCCGCACGCCGGGCCGCATCTCCTCAAGGAATCGACTGCGGTGCGCCGAAGGCGAGAGGCTGGCATGACCACTGTTCAGACCGCCTTCTGGGTCGTCGCGCTGCTGGTCGTGCTGGCGATCGGGTTCGATTTCATGAACGGCTTTCACGACGCCGCCAACGCGATCGCGACCGTCGTCTCCACCGGCGTGCTGAAGCCGCAGCAGGCGATCGTGTTCGCGGCGTTCTTCAATGTGCTGGCGATCGCGGTCTTCCACCTGAGCGTCGCGGCGACGGTCGGCAAGGGCATCGTGCTGCCGGGCGTCGTCGACCATCACGTCGTGTTCGGCGCGCTGATCGGTGCGATCTTCTGGAACGTGATCACCTGGTGGTGGGGCATCCCGTCGAGCTCGTCGCACGCGTTGATCGGCGGCATCGTCGGTGCGGTGATCGCGAAGGCCGGGGCGGGCCAGCTGATCGCGGCCGGCATCTGGAAGACGGTGCTGTTCATTTTTCTCTCACCGCTGCTCGGCTTCCTGCTCGGCTCGCTGCTGATGGTGCTGGTGGCGAACCTGTGCCGGCACACCTCGCCGCTGCGGGTCGACAACCTGTTTCGGCGCCTGCAGCTGGTCTCGGCGGGTCTGTACAGCCTCGGCCACGGTGGCAACGACGCGCAGAAGACCATCGGCATCATCTGGATGCTGCTGATTGCCAGTGGCTACGCGAGCGGCACCGACAAGATGCCGCCAAGCTGGGTGATCTGGGTCTGCTACCTCGCGATCGGTGCGGGCACGATGTTCGGCGGCTGGCGCATCGTCAAGACGATGGGGCAGAAGATCACGAAGCTCAAGCCGGTCGGCGGTTTCTGCGCCGAGGCGGGCGGGGCCATCACGCTGTTTCTGGCGACGGCGCTCGGCGTGCCGGTCTCGACGACTCACACGATCACCGGCGCGATCGTCGGCGTCGGCTCGGTGCAGCGTGCGTCGGCGGTGCGTTGGGGTGTGGCGGGCAACATCGTCTGGGCGTGGATCTTCACGATCCCGGCCTCGGCTTTCGTTGCCGGGGTCTTCTACTGGATCGGGCTGACGGTCTTGCCCTGAGCCGTCGCTGCCGCGTACTCAAAGTAGCGCTGTGCGCTGAATGCGATCGTGGCCATCAGCACGCCGCCGCCGATGATGAGCGCGGCTGCGACGCCGATCACGGTGGCCCAGTTCATCTGGTGGTCCGGGCCTTTCGGGTTGAAGCGGGCGTTCCACGTCTCATCGGGCGTCAGGCCGTAGACGATCGCGCTCAACATCGCGATCGACAGCATCACACCCAGCAACGGAATCAACGTCCAGGCAAGGTGATCGTCCACGCCGAGGTGGCGCATGCGCTGCACGCCGTACAGCCCGACCATGCTGGGCACCACGAACAACCAGCCCCACACGTCGCGAAAGCCGTGCAGGTAGAAGCGGTGCAGCCCGACACTGCCGCCGATCAGCGCGATCCAGGTCGCGAGCGTCTTCGACTTGTAGCCTGCCGAGGTGCCGCTCACGCCAGATCCTTGGCGGCGGTCGAGTCGCCCGGGCCGAGCGCCTTCTGCATGATCACGACGTCGAGCCAGCGGTCGAACTTCCAGCCCGCCGACTTCATCACGCCGATGGGCTCGAAGCCCAGTGTGCGGTGTACGCCGACCGAGCCGAGGTTCTGCGAGTCGCCGATCACCGCCAGCATCTGGCGTGCGCCGAGCGCCTCGCAGCGCGCCATCAGTTCGGCCAGCAACAGGCGTCCCAGGCCCTGGCCGGTCGCATCGCCGGCCAGGTAGAGCGAATCCTCGAGGCAGAAGCGGTAGGCCTTGCGCGGGCGGAAGTGGTTCGCATAGGCGTAGCCGAGCACCGCGCCGCTGCGCTCGACCACGAGCCAGGGCAGGCCCTTGCCGAGCACGTCGTCGCGGCGGCGTGCCATCTCGGCTTCGTCGGGCGCATCGAGCTCGAACGTGCCGGTGCCGTTCAGCACGTTCCAGCCGTAGATCGCGGTGATGGCAGGCAGATCGGCGGGGGTACTGGGGCGGATCAGCAAATCGGGGCTGCTCATGAGTTGTCCTGTGAATCGATTGCTGAGTTTATAATGCGCGGTTTCGTTGGTGGTTGGCCGAGTGGCCGGCGTATCTACAGCAACGAAACCACAAGTGCCAGTCCAATCTGCCTGCCTTGCGCGCTCCTCAAGAGTGCGGTGTCCTCGGCGCGGTAGATGCTTTGAACATATTCAGGAACAGTCATGGTCGTGATCCGTCTTTCTCGTGGTGGTGCCAAGAAGCGCCCGTTCTTCAACATCGTTGTCGCCGATTCGCGCACCCGCCGCGATGGCCGCTTCATCGAGCGCGTGGGTTTTTACAACCCGGTCGCCTCGGGTGGCGAGCAGCCGCTGCGCGTCGCCTTTGACCGCATCGAGCACTGGACCAGCACCGGCGCCCAGATGTCGCCGACGGTGCAGCGCCTCGTCGCGCAAGCCAAGACCGCGGTCTGAACCACGGTTTGATGCCTTGGTCGGGTCGCCAGCGGTGAACGCTGCTGCCCGTCCGCCGGGTGTCGACCCGGCCTGGCCCGACGATGCGATCGAGGTCGGCCGCATCGGCGAGCCCTGGGGCCTGAAGGGTTGGGTCAAGGTCCAGCCCTTTGCCGCCGACCCGCAGGCGTTGTTCTCGTCGCGCCGCTGGTTTTTGCTGCCGTCGGAGAAGGCTGGCCCGCTGCGGCCGGCCACCAGCGCCGCAGCAATCCCCTCGCTGCTGAAGATCATCCAGGTCAAGGACCACGGCGACGTGGTCGTGGCCCTCGCGCAGGAAGTGCCCGATCGCAACGCCGCCGAGGCGCTGCGCGGCGCGCGCGTATTCATCGGTCGCGCCAACTTTCCGACGCCCGACCCGGACGAGTTTTACTGGGTCGACCTGATCGGCCTGAATGTCGTCAATCGAGCAGGCGAGAAGCTCGGCATCGTCGCCGGGCTGATCGATACCGGGCCGCACAGCGTGCTGCGCGTCGCTCCCGAGGTCCTGCCCGAAGGCGTCAGCGCCCAGGAGGCCGAGCGGCTGATCCCGTTCGTCGGCGCCTACGTCGACGCGGTCAGCCTTGAACAGCGCCTGATCACGGTCGACTGGGGTCTGGATTACTGACCCGTGGAATGACCGCCCCCACGTCGCTTCGTTCCTGCCCCCCGAGGGCATAAGCGCTAACTTAAAAATCATGACCAATCCACCTCGCATTGGTACGGCCGCAGGCGCGGAGCTTCCCGCAATCGAGCGGCGATTGCTTGCCAGTTCCGCATGCACTTGGACAGTGACAGCGATGGATTGCAGG